>CAMWWH010000001.1 GCA_947177975.1 uncultured Clostridia bacterium
GGATGCAAATTGTAGATCGTTAGTAGACAAGTAGTTATTCTGAAAATCAAAGATTTTCTTGTTTTATTAAGTTTTATGTATTATAATGATATATGTGAAAGTATAAGCAAAAATATATGATTGTCGTTTATAAAAACTTTGAGATTTGCTTATAACGGACAAATTGCGAGGACACCAATGGCAAAAGGCGTAAATATAAAAAAACTCGAAACTGATTTATGGGAATCTGCCGATCTTCTTCGATCCGGCTCTAAACTGACGAGCAACCAATACTGTATGCCGGTTTTAGGACTCATATTTCTGCGGTATGCGTATAGTCGTTTTAAGATAGTTGAAGCGGAAATTATTAAAAACAGACCGGTCCGTAACGGCCGCGTACTGCCCGTCGAGGCAAGTGATTTCGCAGAAAAGAGCGCGCTCTTTTTACCGAAAGAAGCGCAATACAGTTACTTGGTGAATTTGCCGGCTAATATTACTGCACAGAAGCTTATGAGTGCTGACGGGCATGTAATGAATAGCCTCGGCGAAGTCGTAAATAATGCCATGGGGTTGGTGGAAGCTCAAAGCGAACAGCTTTCCGGTGTATTACCCAAGGACTATACAATTTTCTCTGATGAGTTGTTGGCAGAACTTCTTCGCATATTTAACAATGACGCATTGGACGATGTCGGCGGCGACGTTATCGGTCGCATATATGAGTATTTCCTGAACAAGTTCGCGAAAAATATTGCGTCAGACGACGGCGTATTCTTTACTCCTAAGCCGTTGGTTAAGATGATAGTAAATATCCTTGAACCGAAAACAGGCATTCTGCTTGATCCTGCCTGCGGTAGCGGCGGTATGTTTGTGCAGACGGGTGATTTCGTAAATGCCTCGGGAATGGTTGCAAACAACGCAATGACTTTTTACGGACAGGAAAAAGTCGAGTATAATGCGCAGCTTTGCCTTATGAATATGGCTGTGCACGGTCTGACGGGTGTTATCAAATCCGGTGATGAAGCCAACACTTTCTATCATGACGCACACAATCTGAACGGATGCTGTGATTATATCATGGCAAACCCTCCTTTCAATGTAGATAAAGTAAAATCCGAGTCTTCTGCCGCCGCAGGTCGTCTGCCTTTCGGACTTCCGAGCGTTAACAAGAATAAAGAAGTCGGGAATGGCAACTATCTTTGGATTTCATACTTTTACTCTTATCTCAATGAACATGGCAGAGCGGGCTTTGTCATGGCTTCATCCTCAACGGACAGTCAGGGGAAGGACAAGGATATCCGTGAGCAACTTATTGATACGGGACACGTGGACGTAATTATAAGTGTTGCAAATAACTTTTTTTATACAAAAAGCTTGCCTTGTTCACTTTGGTTTTTCGATAAGGGAAAAGCTGAAGAGTTAAAGGACAAAGTGCTTTTTATTGATGCCCGCAATTACTACACTGTTGTTGACCGTACTTTGAACGAATGGAGTGAGTGGCAGTTAAAGAATTTAAACGCTATCGTTTGGCTCTATCGTGGGGAATTAGAAAAGTATAGTTCCTTGCTTGCAGAATACCGCGCAGCGCTTGGCTCGGAACAGACGTTTTCAGAAATCAAGGCACAACTTCAAGATACAATTAAAGCAAAACGTGAAGAGGCAAAAACGGCGATTGAAAAAGCGGGCCGCAAAGATAGAAAAAGCTTACAGGCTAAATTTGACGAAGAGATTTCCCAGCTTGTCGATTGCTTCAATGTTGCTAATGAAGCGGTATGGCTCTATGAAAAGTTTGGCGATGGTGATTATAAAGATATACCCGGCCTTTGTAAAATTGCTGACAGGAAAACTATCAAAGAAGAAAAAGGCTGCTCTCTTACACCGGGTGCTTATGTAGGCGTTGCGCCTGTTGCGGAAGACGGCGTGGACTTTTCGGAACGTATGGCAGAGATCCACAGAGAACTCAGTAAACTGCAAGCGGAATCTAATGACTTGATGGATACTATCTCCACAAATTTGAAGGGGATGGGATTATGAGTGAATTGACAACGATAGCTGCCGACAGATTTTGCGAATCTGTACGAGACGGCACTCACGATACGCCTAAACAGACGAATACGGGATACAAACTCGTTACAGGGAAACATATCAAGAATGGGCAAATTGACCCTACGGATGCTTATTTTATTTCTGAAAAAGATTATAAGAAAATAAATGAACGAAGCTTGGTGGAAAAATGGGATGTATTAATGTCCATGATTGGAACTGTTGGTGAAGTAGCAGTGGTTAAAGATACTCCCAATTATGCGATAAAAAATGTTGCGCTGTTCAAAATGGGAGGTTCTGAGTTAAAAGGTAAATGGCTTGCTTATTATCTTCAGACATCTAAAGCTCAAAGTCATATGTTTGGCAACATGAAAGGCTCCAGTCAGCAGTTCTTATCGCTAAAACAGCTTCGCGACCTGCCTGTGCCGATTGCTTCCGAAACTCAAATGAAACGGATCGTAGAAATCCTTTCCGCTTATGATGACTTGATTGAAAACAATCAGAAGCAAATTAAGCTATTGGAAGAAGCGGCGCAACGGTTATATAAAGAATGGTTTATTGACCTTCGCTTCCCTGGTTACGAGAATACCTTTTACAAAGATGGTATACCTGATGGGTGGAAAAAGAAAACTGTAGAAGAATGTTTATCACACTTTATAGGCGGAGGTTGGGGCAAAGACGCTCCCGTGGGGAAAAATATTATTATTGCAAAAGTAATCCGGGGTACAGATATAAATGATGTGAAATCAGGTGAATTTAAAAATTTACCTATTCGCTTTCATTCAGAGCATAATTTAAAATGTCGCAAATTGAAAGAACATGATATAATTTTTGAGCTTTCCAATGGAAACATAAATAATATCGGGCGAACTCTTTTATTAGATAATAACCTGTTATCAACCATTGGAGAAAGTGTAATATGTGCAAGCTTTTGTAAACTTTTAAGACCCATCGATAGGTTACATTCCATCATTTTATATTGTGATATCAATTATATGCAAGCAAGCGCCAAACTATTGCCTTATAAAAAGCACGGTTCTAACGGTATAAACAATTTTGATTTTGACGGTTTTTTACAGCATACAGTATTAGTCCCGGGAAAAGAGAGTTTAATAAATCCCATTTTCAAAATTTTGGAAAAAATTTGGAACGCTCAAAGTCAAATTGCGAAGTTATCGGAAGTTCGTGACCGCTTGCTTCCTAAACTCATGAACGCCGAATTGGAAGTCTAAACATAACATCTTTCTCACATAGGGAATTGATGGCGTTGGGCAGTATATCGATAAAGAGTATTTGAGTTATAATTTGCAGAAAGGAAATAGTGTATGAGTTACGAATATTCTGAAAATATCCTTGTTCAGGAAAGCGCAGGTAATCTCTTGCAGAACGAGTTGGGTTGGCAAGTAGAGTTTGCGTACAACAGGGAAGTCTTGGGTGAAAGCGGCACTTTCGGCCGTAAAGATTACCGTGAGATTATTCTTTCGCGGTATTTTCAGACTGCTGTTAAAAAGCTCAATCCCTGGATAACTCAGGCGCAGGTCGACGAGGCTCAAAAGAAGTTGGAAAGCCATCTTTCAACGTCTTCCTTACTGCAAATCAACGAAGAAAAATATTTTCTGATTCGGGACGGAATTCCCGTTACCGTCAAAAAGTCGGACGGGAAAACCGAAACTCGCGTTGCCGCCATACTGGATTTTCAAAATCCGCAGAACAACCATTTCTTGGCAATTAAAGAATTAAAAATTCACGGCGAACTTTATCGTAGACGCACCGATATAGTCGGATTTGTTAACGGTATTCCGTTACTCTTTATTGAACTAAAAAAGAACAGTGTGGACGTTGAGAACGCCTACATCGATAACTATACGGATTATCTCGATACAATCCCACATTTATTTTACTACAATGCATTTTTAATGTTGAGTAACGGCGTAGATGCAAAGGTCGGCACGTTGGGTAGTAAATATGAGTTTTTCCATGAGTGGAAGCGCTTGAAGGAGAGCGATTCGGGGAGCGTGGCGTTAGAAACTATGCTTCGCGGAATTTGTAAAAAAGAGAACTTCCTCGACCTTTTCGAGAACTTTATACTTTATGACCATTCCGGAGGTAGAACAGCAAAAATACTTTCCCGTAACCATCAATACTTAGGAGTAAACGAGGCGGTCAATGCCTATGGCGCCCGGAAACTGAAAAACGGTAAATTGGGTGTATTCTGGCATACGCAAGGCTCGGGGAAAAGCTATTCTATGGCGTTTCTGTCTCAAAAAATCCGTAGAAAGTTTGAAGGCTCACCCACGATAGTTATACTTACTGACCGCGATGAACTGAACACGCAAATCAGCGATACGTTTGAAAATTGCGGTTTGCTTGGTAAAACGAAAGCCTCGCAGTTTATCGCAAGCAGCGGGGAAGATCTTATTCGAAAACTTACAGGTAATCCGAGTTTTATATTCACTCTAATTCAGAAATTCAATAAGCCCGATGCCGAGCCTATCTATCCCGACCACGATATCATAATTATGTCGGATGAAGCTCACCGCAGTCAATACGGCATATTTGCGGACAATATGATGAAGTTGCTGCCTGAGGCGTCCCGTATCGGTTTTACGGGAACGCCGCTTCTTTCGAGCGATAATATTACCGAGAGAACGTTTGGCGGCTATCTCTCCGTCTATGACTTCAAGCGTGCCGTTGAAGACGGTGCTACCGTTCCGCTGTATTATGAAAACCGGGCGGATAAAATTGCGCAGCTGGAAAATCCCGAAATCACCGAGGAGATTCTTGCTGCCATCGAAGCGGCTGATATCGATCCTGATCAACAGGAAAAGCTGGAACGCGAATTTGCGAAGGAAATACATATTCTTACTGCCGAATCGCGTTTAAGGTCGATTGCGCAAGATTTTGTACGCCACTATTCCGACCTGTGGACAAGCGGTAAGGCAATGTTCGTTTGCCTGAATAAAGTTACTTGTGTGAGAATGTATAATTATGCCCAAGAATATTGGCAGGATGAGATAAACACGTTACAGACAAAGCTGAAGACTTCAACGCAACAGGAAGCGCAAGAGCTGAAGCGGAAACTGAAATGGATGCAGGAAACCGAGATGGCGGTAGTCATCAGTTCGGAACAGAATGAGATTCAGACCTTCAAAAAATGGGGGCTTGATATTCTTCCTCACCGCGCAAAAATGGAAAAGCGTGAGTTGGATAAGGAGTTTAAAGACAGCGGCAGCAAGTTCCGTATTGTATTCGTCTGCGCTATGTGGCTTACGGGCTTCGACGTGAAAAGCTTATCCTGTCTTTACCTTGATAAGCCACTGAAGGCGCATACGCTTATGCAAACCATAGCCCGAGCTAACCGTGTATCCGAGGGGAAAAGCAACGGACTTATCGTTGATTATGTCGGTATTGTTAAAGCTCTCAGAAGGGCATTGGCAGATTATACTTCGAATAGCAGCAGAGCAAGCACCGATCCGACTATTGATAAAGAAGTTTTGATTGCGCGGATTTATGAAATTATAGCAAACACCGATGCATTCCTTGCTCAACATGGTTTTAGCTTGAAATCACTCGTGGAAGCAACCGATTTTGCAAAGCTTATGCTTTTGCAGACTGCGGCAAATGCTATGTGTGAGACATCGGAAATTAAGAAAACATTTCAAACCTACGCATCTGAGTTGTCGCGACTTATGAAATACGTCGACCGAGGAGATATTGACGCTGTTTCGCGCAGGTATAAAGACGCCATAATTGCTATTTACGATGAATTGCAAAAGAAGCGCAAACATTCCGATAATACGGATTTGTTGGTTCAAATTAACAATATTATCAATGAGCATATCGCAATAGAAAAGCAAGCCGGCGGTAGCGATCCGTCACGCCGATTTGATATCAGCAAAATCGATTTTGATACTCTCGGAAGACAGTTTTTCAACGCTAAAAGTAAAAATTTGATTTTGAAGGATTTAAGCGAGTTGATTCAAGAAAGATTAGCGCATATGCTGTTTTCCAATCCCGCCAGAATAGACTATTATACTCATTACCGTCAGATTATTGATGATTTTAATGCCGAACAGGATCGCTCAACTATTGAAAAGACGTTCATGGATCTGATGGATCTGGCAAACTCTATGGATACAGAACAGCAAAGGTATGCGCGTGAAGGATTTTCCGGCGATGAGGAATTATCACTCTACGATATTCTGTTCCGAGAGTCGCTCTCCGAGCACGACATAAACATAATAAAAGGAGTTGCGGTTAACTTATTGGCGAAAGTTAAGGCGAAAATTTCAGAGTTAGACCATTGGACTGACAAGCAGGAAACCAAAGCAGCGGTTGATAATCTGATTCGTGATATCCTGTGGGAGAGTCTGCCCGAAAGCTATGACGAAGAGAAAATATCGGAATACCGTCGTCATATTTACGAGTATGTATACACCAGATATAAAGAAATTGAGTAGAGCATACAAGCGGAGCATTTTTTTGTGAGATAACGTCAATCATTAAAATGAGGACGATAGAATATGTGCACAGCGGCAACCTATAAAACAAAAGATTTCTACTTCGGACGTACGCTCGATTACGAATTTTCGTATACCGAGGAAGTAACCGTTACTCCACGCAATTTCCCTTTTATATTGCGCAGTGGCGAAAAAATGGCAAAGCACTACGCTATGATAGGAATGGCTTTCGTGCAGGATATCCCGCTTTACTACGACGCCGTCAACGAAAAGGGGCTCGGTATGGCGGGGCTTAACTTCGTGGGCAACGCTTGCTATAACGACCCCGTCGAGGGCAAAATCAACGTGGCGCAATTCGAGTTTATTCCCTATATCCTCGGCAAGTGCGCGTCCGTCGACGAAGCCGTAAAACTGCTTGAAAAAATAAATCTGACCAACCTGCCGTATAGCGATAAACTGCCTGTTTCTCAGTTGCATTGGATTATCGCAGATAAGTATAGGTCAATTACGGTGGAGAGCGTTAAAGAGGGGTTGAAGATTTACGACAATCCCGTAGGCGTGCTTACCAACAATCCGCCCTTCGACGAGCAGATGTTCAACCTGAATAATTATATGGGCTTATCGCCGAGAGAGCCGAAAAACCTGTTTTCGGACAAGCTTCCGTTAAAAGCGTACAGCCGAGGTATGGGCGCTTTGGGACTGCCAGGTGACTTATCTTCGCAATCACGTTTTGTAAGGGTAGCTTTTACTAAAATGAATTCGGTGTCGGGGAGTTCGGAAGAGGAGAGCGTCAATCAGTTTTTTCATATTCTCGGCTCGGTTGAGCAACAGCGCGGCTGCTGCCTCGTAGGGGAAAAAGACTACGAAATAACTATATATACGTCCTGTTGCAACGCGGACAAGGGCGTATATTATTATACGACTTACGAAAACCACAGCATAACAGCGGTGGATATGCACGCCGAAAATCTCGACGCAAACACGTTATTCGGATATCCGCTTGACAGGAGAGAGAAGATAACCTTTTGTAACCGTTAACAGAGAGGAATTAACATGAAGAAAAAGTTATTGGGTATTTTCATTTCGCTGATAGCCGTCGTTTTCTGTTTAAGTTTGACAGCCTGTGATAAGCGCGGAGGAGAAGACGATGATTTTTCTTCGTTAAAGGCTACGCCGCTGGGAATAGGCGGCGGAGGAATGCTCTTTGAACCGTCAATAAGTCCGTTCGATGAAAATACTATGATAGTTATACCCGATATGGGAGGAATTTACGTATCACATAACGCGGGGGTAGACTGGAAGAGAAAAAATCTGCAGGGAGCTACAATAAAAACGTATTTCGACCCTAACAGGGAAGGCGTAGTATATGCGGGCGGTACGGGCTTATACAGAAGTACGGATAACGGAGATACCTTTAATCTGATATTTCCGAAAGAGGAAGAAATAATCGAAAGAAGAAATTGCGACGAAACAAGTATGCAATACTTATTTACGAACGCAAATTATCCTACATATAAACAGGTAAAAGACATATTGGTAAATCCGAACGATTCCGATAACCTTTTCGTCCTGACGTATTACGGAAAACAAGGAACCGTATTCGAAAGTAAGAACAACGGAGAAAGCTTCGAAGAAATATTCTCTTACACAAAGCAAAAATCCGCATATAATCTTTGGCAGGATTACAATAAGTTGCTTTATCAAAAAGAAACGGATACGCTGTATTACTCCGTAGAGGAAGGTATATTCGCGTTTGACAGAAACGCAGGCGAATGTACCGCGGTTTATAGCAGTGACTTGGGAATAGTCAATATGACCTATTTTCAGGAAGACGGCAAGACCTATTTCACCGTTATAGAAAATACAACCGAGCTCAAAAAATTCGATACGAAAGTATTTTATACGACGGATTTTACACCGCAGACCACGGTGGATATAAGCAGCAAAATAGTAACCGGAGTGAGGGAGTCGTTCGGTTACAATGATACGACCATTACTTATAAATGGAAATTCGAATATATAGCGGCAGACTCGGTGAATAACGTTTACGTAACCCAGAACGGAAAGCCCGATAATTCGGCTTATCCGTATTACATAGCGGGAATTATCCGTTTTAACGGAGAAAGCGGTAAATGGCTGTACGGAAATCCGTATAGAAATCACGCAACCGATGCTTTGACTGAAAAAGGCTGGATTGACGGAAATATCGCGGCTTACGGAATTGCGTTGAGCGAAAAAGCGGAAAACGCTATATTATATACGACCTTATGCGGAGTTTACTATTCGCCCGACAGCGAGCACTTTTATCAGAGATATTGCCATACGGTAAAGGACGGAAATACTACAAAATATTATACGAACGGAATTGACGAACAGACGACTTACGGCGTAAGAGTAAATCCGTTTAACAAAGACAACATACTTTTATTGAACACGGATTTGGGACTTATCAGAAGCGAAGACAACGGCGCGTCGTGGTCGAGAGTGCTGGCGGGAATTAAATCGGCGTGGACTAACACCGTATACGACGCCGAATTCGATAACAGAAAAGAAGACGTTGTCTATTCCTTATGGTCGGGAAGACACGATATGCCGTATGCACCGGGCAACGAAACGAATAGAAGCGGAGGCTTTGCAATATCGACAAATGCGGGGGAAACGTGGGATTGCGAATATTCCACGGGGTTACCTGCAACCTCGGTACCCGTAAAAATGAGTATAGTTTATCCGCAAAACGACCAAGACGAAGCGACTATATACGTCGCAACTATGAATCACGGATTTTTCGTAAGTTACGATTCTGGGAAAATGTTTACGGAAATAAACGAGGGAATAGAAAGAGTAAGTTATAACCAGATTTTTGCGGAAGATATAGAGGCGAAAGACGGCAGAGTATTCGGCTGTACGGCAAAAAGTACGTTTAACGGTCAGGTACAGGCGGGCGAAGTATTCGAACTTAAAAATAACAGATGGGAAAAAATTCAGTTACCCGCCGACGTACAGACGCCGAGAGATATATATTACAATAACGGAACGCTGTATATATCTGCAACGGTAGTGAGAACGTGGGCTCCCAAAGACGGAGTAGACTACGGAAGCGTAGGCGGAGGAGTTTACGCATACAAAGACGGACAAGTAAATCAAATCTTCGATAAAGATATTTCCGTTGCGGGAGTGCAAATCGATTCGAAAGGGGTAATGTATTTAAGCGATATTAACGGAAACATTTACCGCAAAACGGAGGGTGGCGATTACGTAAAAATTTATAAGCTCTATCACAGTATCAGTAAAGGCGTACAGTTGGAAAACGACGACGTGCTTTATTTGCCGACCTTGGGAGGCGGCTTGTTAAAATTAGAAGGACTTGAAGGTCTTCGTTAAGAAAACGTCGGCTTATATAATTTCCTGTAATTGCTTCAAGAAATACTCGGAACATTTCGGGAAGACCTGATATTTTTTCCACGCAATATCGAGATGAGAGATAAGTTCGGGGTATAGCGGTCTGAAGCAGAGATTACTGTTCCCGTCTGTGCGGACAATTTTATCGAGACATACGGCATAGCCTAAGCCTTCTTCTACCAAAAGAGACATATTGTAAAGCAAATTGCCCGTCGCAACTACGTTTAATTCTCCCGTATCCTTTCTGAACCAATCGCTTATCATATTTCTTCCGTGTGACTGGCGGGAAAGAATTAAAGGCTTATCCCATAAATCTTCGGGATTTATAAATTCTTTTTGTGCAAGCGGACTGTCTTTGCGCATAAGCACGCCCCATATATCATATAGCGGTAGTCGGATATAATCGTATTTGCTTACGTCAAACGGCTCAATAAATATTCCGAAATCGATAAGTCCTTTGTCAAGTCTTTCGGATACGGTGCCGCTGTCGCCGCTGAACAAATGAAACTTAACGTCGGGGAATTTCTGTTGAACGGTACGCGCCGCTTTTGCAATAAGCCCCATAACGTAGCTTTCACCGCCGCCGATATGAACGTCGCCGCTGATATCCGTAATGGGAGCATTGAGTTCGCTTTCGGTTTTATTATATAATTCGATAATTTCTTCCGCACGCTTTAAAAGGAGCTGTCCCGCTTCCGTAAGCGTGATTTTTCTTGTACCGCGAATGAACAGTTGTTGTCCTATTTCTTTTTCGAGGTTTTGCATTTGCCGCGATAAATTCGGTTGCGTAACGAATAAGCTTGAAGCCGCTTTGGAAATGCTTTGCTCTCGCGCAACCGCCGAAAAGTATTTTAATTCTCTCAGTTCCATATACGCATTATATCAATTAAAGTTATGTCTGTCAATTATGGATTAGCTATAAAATATAAGCATTTGACATATGTTTTGAGTCAAAATAAAATATTGGTATGAATATCGGACAATTCAAAGAAGAGATGAAAAATCAAACGTATATCGTAGCAAATTCCGAAATGCACCAACATATGCACGAGATGGCAGGGCGTGCGAGAAGAATAACCGTTGAAATGAGTAACGCCTACCGCACCCCCGAAGAGTTGCGGGCATTGTTTTCCGAGCTTATCTGGCAAAAGGTTGACGACAGCTTCGGCATATTCCCGCCCTTTAATGCGGATTACGGTCTGAATATAAAGGTCGGCAAAAACGTATTTATCAATTCCGGCTGTTGCTTTCAGGATCAGGGCGGAATTGAAATAGGCGATAACGTGCTCATAGGTCAGCAGGTAGTCATTGCAACTTTAAATCATGATTTAAATCCGCAAAAGCGCGCGAATATGTTGCCTGCGCCCGTAAAGATAGGCAACGGGGTCTGGATAGGGGCGCACGCAACAATTCTTTCGGGAGTAACAATCGGTGACGGCGCGGTTATAGCGGCAGGGGCGGTCGTAACAAAAGACGTACCCGAAAATACCGTTGTCGGCGGAGTGCCCGCAAAAATAATTAAAACTATCAAGGAGTAAATATATGGACGGGAAATTGAATTTAAGCGAAGAATGGGATAAAGTTTTTCCGAAAAGCGACAAGGTTGACCACGAAAAAGTCACCTTCCACAACCGTTACGGCATAACGCTTGCGGCGGATTTATATATCCCCAAGAACGCAAAGGGCAAGCTGCCCGCGATTGCAGTCTGCGGTCCTTTCGGCGCGGTTAAAGAACAGTCGTCGGGACTTTACGCGCAAGAAATGGCGGAGCGGGGATATCTGACGATAGCGTTCGACCCCTCGTTCACGGGTGAGAGCGGCGGACAGCCGAGATATGTTGCGTCCCCCGATATAAACACCGAGGACTTCTGCGGGGCGGTAGATTATCTTTCCTGCCGCGTGGACGTAGACCCCGAAAAAATAGGCGTAATCGGTATCTGCGGTTGGGGCGGTATGGCAATAAACGCGGCGGCTATCGACACGAGAATTAAGGCAACCGTAGCTTCAACTATGTACGATATGACGAGGGTAAACGCCAAAGGTTACTTCGATTCGGCGGACAGCGAAGAAGCCCGCTATCAAACTAAGAAATCGTTAAATGCTCAAAGAATAGCCGATTACAAAAACGGCAGTTACGAACTCGGCGGAGGGGTAGTTGATCCGCTTCCCGCCGACGCGCCGTTTTTCGTCAGGGACTACTACGATTATTATAAGACCGACCGCGGATATCACAAGCGTTCGTTAAATTCGAACGGCGGCTGGAACAAGACGAGCGCGCTCTCGTTCATCAATATGCCCATACTTGCGTACAGCAACGAAATAAGAAGCGCAGTGCTTATAATGCACGGAGACAAGGCGCACTCGTGCTATTTCAGTAAGGACGCTTTCCAAAACTTAAAGGGGGATAATAAGGAACTGCTAATTATTCCCGACGCGGTACATACCGATTTGTACGACAGAACGGACGTAATACCGTTCGACAAGCTCGATAAATTTTTTGAAAAAAACTTTGACGCGGAATAATATTATGAAAAGACTTTTAGGAATGTTGTTAATTATCATTATGGCGCTATTCGGTTTAACTGCCTGCGGCAACGGAAGTGCGGACGGGGACAGCGAAACGGGCGAAAGTAGCGGAACGATAAGTTCCGATATTCTTATTGCTTACTTTTCCTGCACGAATACTACTGCGGCAATAGCCGAACATATCGAAGCGGAAACCAAAGGAACGCTTTACGAAATCGTACCCCAAGAGCCTTATACCGAGGACGATTTGAAGTACTATACGGATTGCAGAGCGGACAGAGAACAGGCAGACGCCACCGCCCGTCCGGCGATCAACGGAACAGTAGAGAATATGGAGAAATACGAAGTGGTGTTTATAGGCTACCCTATATGGCACGCACAGGCGCCGAAAATAATTTATACCTTTCTCGAAAGCTATGATTTTTCGGGCAAGACAATCGTACCGTTCTGCACTTCGGCAAGCAGCGGTATAGGCTCGAGCGACAAAAACCTGCACGCTCTCGCTCCTTCGGCGGAATGGGTATCCGGCAGACGGTTTTCGTCGGGGACTTCGAGAAGTACGGTTGCCGATTGGATAAAAAGCTCCGATCTCTCCGTGCTTTTCAGCTCGGTCGGATGAAATAATGTAAAACTGCCTTTAATCTTGACATAATTCTGCTTATACTTTATAATTCAAAGACGGAGCGGAAGGGTAAGAAATGACTATTACGATAAATATTTATTATAGCGGCGAGAACGGAAACGCAAGGAAATTTGCGGAGGAAATGATTTCGAGCGGGATAGTTAACGATATCCGCGCGGAGGACGGGAATATCGGATACGAATACTTTTTCCCGATGGACGATAAGGAAACCGTGCTTTTGATTGACGCGTGGAAAGACCAACGTTCGCTCGATAAACACCACGCTTCGCCCATGATGGCGAAAATAGCTGAGCTTCGCGACAAATACGATTTACATATGAGAGTGGAGCGGTATATATCCGACGATACGGGAATACCCGCAACGGATAAAGCGTATATACGCAAGTAAATTATCCGAACTGAAAATAAAAACCGTAAAGGAGTAAATATATGTTAAAAGATTTAGGAGTAAAACCTTACACTTTCCCTATGCCCGTGCTTATGATTTCGACCTATAACGAGGACGGCAGCGTGGACGTTATGAACATGGCTTGGGGCGGAGTATGCGCCGAAAATATGGTTGCGCTGAACATTGACGAGGACCACAAGACTTCGGAAAATATCAAGCGCACGGGTGCGTTTACGCTCAGCATTGCCGACGTCGACCACATAGAGGAGGCGGACTTTTTCGGAATTGCGACGGGCAATAAAATGAATGATAAGTTCGAGCGTTCGGGCTTGCACGCGGTTAAAAGTACGCGGGTGAACGCGCCGATTGTCGAAGAATTTCCTCTGACGCTCGAATGTAAAGTGGTCGAGTGTCAGCATACCGTTTACGGGTTCAGAGTATTGGGCGAAATTCTCAACGTGCTTGCGGACGAAAAAGTGCTCGACGAAAAGGGAAAGGTAGACCCCGCAAAGCTCAACGCGTTCGTGTTCGACCAGTTTAAAAGCGGTTATTACGCGATAGGCGAAAAGGTAGGACAGGCTTGGCAGTCGGGCGCGAAGCTGATGAAAAAGTAAGTTAAAAGCGGTAATATATCTAATAAATACCGGGCGGGTAGAAACACCCGCCTTTATTTTTGTGTATTGACAGTTAAGTTACGGAATGTTATTATAATAATAACATATCAAGGTATACGGAGAGAAAAATGAATAAACGGTTTATCGGCAAAATTTCCTGTTTGATAGTGGCTGTTGCCATGGCGTTCGGTATCGTCGGTTGTAACGACGGCAACGACGATTCCGGCAGTACTTCCGAACCCCCGACCGACGGTCAGGAGGTGACTTTGCCTACGGATAAAACGCCCACCCTCTATCTTGCGGGCGACTCGACCGTGCAATCGTATTCCGACGCGCAGTACATTGCGGGCTGGGGACAGTACCTCGGTTTGTTCCTCGACGAGAACGTTACCGTCGTAAACGCGGCAAGGGGCGGCAGAAGTTCCCGCTCGTTTATAAACGAGGACAGACTGTTTAAAAATACCGACGGCAAGAAATATTCGTTTTCGGAGAACGGCGGAAAGTCGATTGAAGAAACCATAAAAGAGGGCGATTTCCTTTTCATACAGTTCGGTCATAACGACGACGCGTCGAAGGGAGCGAGCGGGGCTACGTATATGTACGACAGAATGGTACCGCTCGGAACGCCCGACGTAAACGGGATTTATCCTACGACCGCGCCCGAAACGCAGAGGGCTACGACCTATTTGCCCGCGGAATATCTGGCAACTAACCCGTCCGACAGCGCAAAAAATTCCGCTCTCACGGAAATTGCGAAATACGGCGACGTATACTACGCATACGGCGACGGCACGTATAAGTGGTACTTAAAGCAGTTCGTGGATTTGGCGAGAGAAAAGGGCGCGATACCCGTGCTTATGACTCCCGTTGCAAGGGTGTCTTTCAATTCGGACGGCACGCTTAAAAGCGGCGCGGGCCTGCACGGCGAGGACTTCGCTTACGTTAAAGCCGTCCGTCAGCTTGCCGAGGAAGAAAACTGTCTTTTAATAGACAACTTTGCATACACCAAGGAAACGCTTGAAAAGGCAACCAAAGAGTTCTCCGACTTCCTTATGGCAATCGTGCCCAACCAGATAAACAACGGCCCTTGGCCTACGGGATACGATAACGCGTATAAAAATTCGGGCGCGGGCTACGACAAGATGGAGGGAACGCACTACAACAAATACGGCGCGTATATAACCGCCGCCTACGTTGCCGAAACGATAATTGAGAGCGGCGCGAACGTCGTCAAGGGCAGTGACGGTAAAAAGGAATACTTTACGTTCGCAGGCAAGGTGCTGACTACGCCGAGAGGTTACGTTGCTCCGTCCAACCGTATAGGCATAAGCAAGGTTGCCGAGCTTGAGGGTATGTTCGATAAAGTCAATCCCACCGACCCGAACAGAACGTATACTCAGCCGTCCGTAGCCGTTCAGGCAATCGATACGTTGGCGGAATTGGTCAGAATCAGTGTGATTACCGAGGAAAACTACGAAGAGTATAAGGGCTACTGTGATGACGTGAGGGCAATTTACGAAAGCCTTAATTACGATTTGAGAAAGGACGTTACGAATTATAACCTGCTCGAACAGTGCGAGGCGACGGTAAAGGCGGCAAGACCCAAACCGCAGTCTACGGTAGTGCTGTGCGCAAACAGTTACAGTTCCAATAGCGATATTACCGTGGAAGGACATACGTTTACGTTTAATTCGGCTTTGGTTGAATACTCGAAGAAGGGCGCGGCGTTTACGTATAACGACGTTCAGTATGCGGCGACGACAAAATCTATCCGTCTGAACGGTAACGCGAGTCTGACGGGTAACCAAACCAAGTTTATCGAGTTCACCGTCAGCGGTCCGTGCACGATTACTATGGTGGCAAGCGGCGGCGGCAGTACGACAGACGTCGTATTCAGATATATTCAGATGGTCGACGCAAACAAGAAGCCCGTGTGCGAGTATGCAATCGGTCCCGAACAGGCGGTCGTGTCCAACGAAATCGAGCAAGGGGGAACGTACCGAATAGGTTCGACGGGCAGCAATATCGACCTGTACTATCTCATTATCGAGTATTACGCATAAGGTCGGCAAAAAAACAGTAAAGGAGTAAGATATGAGTAAGAAAATAATACAGACGGCAGGACGTGATTCGCTCGGCGAATTCGCTCCGAAATTTGCACAGCTTAACGACGACGTTTTATTCGGAGAGGTTTGGTCGGGCGACGCGCTCTCTCTCAAAACCCGCTCTATGCTTACGGTAACGACGCTTGTTTCGAAAGGGCTTACAGACAGCTCCTTTCAGTACCACCTGCAAACGGCAAAGGCTAACGGCGTAACCAAAGCGGAAATGGCGGAGCTTTTAACCCACGTTGCATTTTACGCGGGCTGGCCCAACGCGTGGGCGGCTTTCCGTATGGCAAAAGAAGTTTATGCGGAAGACGGCAAGTTCGGCGGACTGTTCGGACTCGGAGAGCCTAACACGGCGTATGCGAAATATTTCGTCGGCAACTCTTACTTGAAGCCGCTCACAGACCCCAAGCAAACGGTGTTTATGGCTAACGTAACTTTCGAGCCGAAGTGCCGCAACAACTGGCATATTCACAGAGCGGATAAAGGCGGCGGACAAATTCTGTTGTGTACCGACGGATGCGGCTGGTATCAGGAATGGGGGAAAGAGGCGCAAGCGTTAAAGGCGGGCGACGTCGTTTATATCCCTGTCGGCGTAAAGCACTGGCACGGCGCGGCGGCGGACAGTTGGTTCTCGCACATAGCGGTGGAATGTCCGGGCGTGAATACGTCCAACGAGTGGTGCGAGCCCGTTTCGGACGAAGAATATTTTAAATTGGAGCGGTAATATGTTCGAGGGAGTGAAAAAGAACTTCGGTTTCGGCTGTATGCGTCTGCCCATGAAAGACGGCGAAATCGACTACGCCGAATTCAACAAAATGATCGATACGTACATAGAAAACGGCTTCAATTATTTCGATACCGCGCACGGTTATCATTCGGGCAAAAGCGAAACGGCGCTTCGCGACTGCCTTGTGGCGCGCTATCCCCGCGACAAATATATCCTTACGAACAAGCTGACCAATTTCTATTTCAAGTCGGAAGCGGACGTCCGCCCCTTCTTCGAAAGTCAGCTTAAAATCTGCGGAGTGGACTATTTCGATTTTTACCTTATGCACGCGCAGAGCAAGGAAATTTTCGCCTATTTCAAAAAGTGCCGCGCTTACGAGCAGGCGCTTCAATTCAAGGCGGAAGGCAAGATTAAGCATTTCGGCATTTCTTTCCACGATACTGCGGAGGTGCTTGACCAAATCCTGACCGAATATCCGCAGATAGAGGTCGTGCAGATACAGCTCAATTACGTCGACTACGACGACCCCGCGGTGCAGTCTAAGAAGTGCCTCGAAGTCTGCAATAAGCACGGCAAGCCCGTCATAGTTATGGAGCCCGTAAAGGGCGGAAACCTTGTCAATCTTCCCGCGGAAGCCAAAAAGTATTTCGAGGAGCTGGGCGGCGCAAGCACGGCGAGCTACGCCATACGCTTTGCCGCGGGCTGCAAGGGCGTGTTTATGGTTTTGTCGGGAATGAGCGATATGGCGCAGATGAACGACAACCTTTCGTATATGAAGGACTTCAAGCCTCTTGACGAAAGGGAAATGCAGGCGGTTCAAAGCGTGTGCAACGTGTTCAAGGGTATGAATTTAATCCCCTGTACCGCGTGCCGTTACTGCACTGACGGCTGTCCGAAAAAGATATCCATTCCCGATTTGTTCGCGTGTATGAATACCAAGAACATTTACCGCGACTGGAACGCGGACTATTATTACAGCGAGGTGCATACGAAGAACCGCGGCAAGGCTTCGGAATGTATAAAGTGCGGCAAGTGTGAAAAAGCCTGCCCTCAGCATTTACCCATACGCGATTTACTCATAGACGTTGCCAAGGAATTCGAAAAAAAATGACTGATTTACAGGTTGCGAAGAATAACCTCGCGGGGCATACCATTTGCCTTTGCAAGGGCGGGGAATGTATTTACAGCGTAAGGCGCGGCATTGCGCCTATTATGGGGTTTATCGAAAGCGGAGTCGATTTAAGGGGATATTCGGTTGCGGACGTGGTCGTCGGCAAGGCGGCGGCTTTGATGTTCGTCAAGTGCGGAATAACTCACGTCTTCGCCAAAACTCTTTCCGAATACGGTAAAAGCGTGTTGGAGCTTTACGGCTTGGATTACGAATACGGAATACTGACCGAAAGAATAATCAACCGCGAGGGTACGGACACGTGTCCTATGGAGAAGACCGTAATGCATACCGCCGACCCCGAAGCGGCGTACGAATTATTGAAAAATAAACTGTCCGAACTCAAGAGCCGATAGTGTATATCGAAATTTCGGGGAACTCGCAATTTTTGCGGGTTCCTTTTATTTTCCGTGTGTTCGCGGTAAAATAAACGCAATTTCGCGCTTGCGGGTGACTTGCGTATTGCCGTATAATATAAATTAGGCAAGGAGGTAAACTATGATTTACGTAACAGGCGATACTCACGGATTACAGGACTACTTTAAACTGCATATATTTGCGGGGCAACACCCCGAACTCACCAAGGACGACTATGTGATAATTGCGGGCGATTTCGGCGGGGTCTGGGACAGTAAGACATTGGCTGCCGATATAAAGCCTTATACCGAGCTTCCGTTCACTGTGCTTTTCGTGGACGGCAATCACGAAAATTTCGACCTCTTGGAAACCTTTCCCGTCGAGGAATGGCACGGCGGTAAGGTGCATAAAATCAGACCCGACGTCATTCATCTTATGCGCGGTCAGATTTTCGAGATAGAGGGAAAGACCTTTTTCACCTTCGGCGGCGCGACGAGCATAGATAAGTTTATGCGCAGAGAGGGCATAAGCTGGTGGGCGCAGGAGCTACCCACTTTCGAGGAGCTCGACGAGGGTGTTGCCAACCTCAAACGCATTGGCGGCAAGGTGGACTATATTATCACGCATTCGTGCGGTGAGCGCGCTCTCACGTACCCGCAGATAAGAATTGCGGCGGGCGTCAAAACGGCTTGCCCCGAAACTCATATACTGTCTAATTTCGAGGACTTCGTCGATTTCAAGCACTGGTACTTCGGGCACTTCCATACCGACGCGCGGCTGGGCGACAAGTACACCGCACTCTATCACGAAATTGTGGGGATAGAATAATGAAAGTCGTTTTTTTGGATATAGACGGAGTGTTGAACTCGCGCATTTACGACAGAAAGAGGAATCTTCACGAAATGAGCAATATTGACGAATCGCGGATTCCGCTGGTTAAAAAGATAGTCGACCGCACGGGGGCGAAGATTGTTTTAAGCTCGACGTGGAGGGAACACTGGGATAAGGTTGCGGATAAGTGCGGCGAAGACGGCGTTTACATAAACCGTACTTTTGCGAAGTTCGGGCTTGAAATTTACGACAAGACGCCCGACCTCGGCAGTGACTTCGACCGCCCCGACGAGATAAAGGCGTGGCTCGGCTCTGCAAAGGAGTGCGTCGAGAGCTTTGTTATTATAGACGATTACCGCTATGCGTGGGCGGAGCTTTCGGATAAGTTTGTGAAGACCAATCCGCACTTCGGTCTGGGGCTTGAAGAAGAGCACGTTTTAAAAGCAATTGAAATCCTCGGATAATACTTTATAAAAAGGTGAGCCGAAAGTTTTACAAAAGAAAGGAAATTAAAAACAAGTTCCAACTTGAAGAGATGAATTAAATAAAAATGATTAACTACAGTATTTTGCGCGGAAAAGATAAAATAGGTGAAAATTTAATCGAGATTTCTTACGGTGAAACACGTATTCTGGTTGAACTCGGCAAATCGTTGGACGGAAGCGGCGAAGACCTCGAAAAGGAAATTTTGCAAAAACGCTACTCGGCAGTAGTCGTGTCGCACTATCACGAGGACCACGCGGGACTTATTAAATACAAGCGCGACTGCCCCGTATATATCGGCAACGGCGCATACCGCATAGTCAAAACCGCGGCGGAGTATCGCGGCGAAATAACGCCCGAAAATATTTTAACCTACCGTAACGGCAGGTCGTTCGAAGTCGGCGGTATAAAAATTACGCCATATCTTTGCGACCATTCCGCATACGACAGCTATATGCTCTTATTCGAGGCGGGCGGCAGAAGCATTTTATACACGGGCGACTTCCGTTTTCACGGCAGAAAGGATAAGGAAAAACTGCTTGCCGCTTTGCCCGAGAGGGTCGACGTCCTCATACACGAGGGAACGAATATCGGTAAAAACGCTTGCACCTTAACCGAAAGCGAACTGGAAAACAAGGCGGTTGAAATTATGCAGGCAACCGATAAGCCCGTGTTCGTATTGCAGTCTGCCGCGAATATCGACAGGCTTGTCAGCGTGTACCGCGCAAGCAAGAGAAGCGGCAGGATTATGTATATGGATAACTATACCTCGCTCATTGCCGAGGCGGCGGGCGGGAAAATTCCCCGACCCGATAAATTCGACGACGTAATCGCTTTCACTCCGCGAGCCGTTCGCGGTAAGCGCGGGGAAGCCTTTTTGAAAATCAAGAACAAACGCGGGTTAAACGGCATTACCAAAGGCACGAAGCGTTATACAATGCTCGTGCGCGCGTCAATGGCGGATTATATCAAAAAACTCGATTCGGCGGCGCATATATGCGGGGCAACGCTCATTTACTCTATCTGGAAGGGCTATAAAAACGACAAATATACTGCGGAATTTCTAAGCGCAATGGCGGAGCTTGGGATAAATATCGTCGACCTGCACACGAGCGGACACGCTGCGGCGGAGGATATCGAACTGTTAAAACGTACGGTGTGCGCCGAGGAAATTGTTTGCGTGCATACGGAATTTTGTTATAATGTAAAAAAGGACGGAGTATGAGTTTTATAAGAGATTTCAATCGGACGCAGATAAATAAAATGACAAGCGGCGAAAACTCGGAGCTTTTTAACCGCCTTAAAGCCGACGTGCTGAGAGGCGAGGTCTTTCCCGCCGTCCGCAAAGACGAACTGCATTTTTATTATAAGGGCGGTTGTCTGCACAAGTTCAGCGGCGGCTCGTTTAAAAGGGACAAAAATTTTGAAAAATTCGGCGCGGATTTCAAGGAACTTCCCGCTTACGAAAGGGCGAAAAAGGAAAACGAAATCAAGTTTACGAATACCTGCGGCAAGGAAAAAGAGCGTAGGCTTTTGGACAAACTGTGTTCCCGCACCTTTACTACGCATAGCGGCGGGGTTGTGGTTCTCGATATAGAAGTCAATCTTAACGGCGAAGTCGGGCGCGGACAGAAGTGCGATTTGGTGCTGTTGAATACGCAGACGGACGAGCTTATGTTCGTCGAAGGCAAAGTGTTTTCCGACCGCCGCGTAAACGTTTCGCCGCCGAACATTCCCGAGGTGATAGCTCAGGTAGACACGTATACCGCGGCAATCGCAGAGCAACGGCATATTATACCGGAGCAGTACGCGAGGCATATAGGAATAATAAACCGGCTTTTCGGCACGGCGTACAATCCGCCCCGAAGATTGATTGAACCCGCCAAGCTGCTTGTTTACGACGTCCCCGAAAGCCCGACGGCAAACGGCGGATACAGCATAAACACGATAAACGCGCGGCTGGGTGAAAGAAACGTATTATGGGTTAAAGCGGGCGGCGAACCCGCGCTTGAAAGCATCTGGAATTTATTGACGGAGTAAAATATTCAATACAGTAAGACCGTGCCCTCGGGGAGGGTGAAGTGCGGGGTGTTGACCTTGCGGAAATACATACTGTCCTCGCGGTAGGTGCGGTGGAAGATTATATACACGCGCGCATGCGGATATAACGCGGCGACGTTCTCTTTGAGAGCGTCGTAGGCCATAAGCTTGTTGGCAACCTCGAAATTCAAATCCACGCACACCGTTTCGGCGCCCTCCGAAAGCGTTTGCAAAAGCTTTGCACGGAATTCCGCGAGGATACTTTCGTGCGAGCGTATTACGCCCGCGCCGTGGCACGCTCCGCAGGTTTTAAGCATAAGCTCGGACGCCGCAACTCCCGTGCGTTTTCTGGTAAACTCCACAAGTCCGAACTTCGACATGGGCAGAACGCGGCACTTGGACTTGTCGGCGCGCAGCGCTTTTTCCAGCTCGGTAACGATGGCGGCACGGTGGTTTTCCTCGGTCATATCGATAAAGTCCACGACGAACAGTCCGCCCATATCCCGAAGCTTGATCTGCCTTGCAATCTCTCTCGCCGCCAAGACGTTGGTGCAGTACACCGTGTGTTCGAGACTGTCCTCGCCCGTGAACTTGCCTGTGTTTACGTCGATTACGGTCAGCGCCTCGGTGCGGTCGATTATAAGATACGCGCCGTTCGAAAGCTCGACCTTCTGCATAAGCGCAGTCATGAACTGCTCGTAAATTCCCGCCGAATAGAATAAATCGGTATGAGCGTCGTGCAGCGTCAGCTTTACCGCATTGCCGTGCATATAGGTTGCGGCAAGCCCCTCGATGCTCTTGTATATCTGCTCGCAACCTACGAATATCTCGTCGCCTCTGTCCAGCATAATATCGCGTAAAACGCGTATATGCAGGGGGGAATCGCTGTATAAAAGCTCTCCGACGGGCGCTTCTTTAAAGCGCGTGAGAATGTTTTCGTATATTTTGCGGAAGTAATCTATCTCGTTTTTCTTGGTGCTAATAACGGCGTACGGCGCTGCGGTGCGCACTATCATGCCCTCGCCCTCGTTGAGCTGTTTTTTCGCGCTGAACGTCAGGTTTTTTCTCAGCTCCTTGTCGGATATCTTTGCCGAAACGCCGACGAAAGGAGTGTCGGGTAAATACACGATATACTTGCCGACGAAGGATAAGCGGGTGGTGACCTTCGCGCCCTTTTTGCCCTGCGCCGCCTTGGTTACTTGAACTAAGATTTCGTCGCCCTCGTGCAGGTTGAGCGTTTGCGGAATATCTATTTCGCCGCCCTCGAATCTGGATTTGTCGGGGATTAAATCTGCGACCGAGATATAGCAGTGGCGCTCTAAACCGCAGTCGACGAAAGCCGCCTGCATACCGTTTAAAACGTTGGTCACTTTGCCCTTGTAGATATTGCCGATAACCGCGCCGCTCATTACGGGCTCGGCGTTGTATTCGGTTATTTTTCCGTCCTCTAAGAGGGCGAAAGTTTCTATTCCGTACTGACTGTCGAAATATAATTTCCTATGCACGTGCATAAACCTCTTGAATTTTTTACTCACTAATTATAACATAAACCGCGCAAATAGCAATAAAAAAAGTAAATTTGCGGTTAAATATTGACAGCCAAGGCAAAAAATGTTAAAATCATATAGTAATAATTAAATTTTGGAGATATATTTATGAAATACGATTTCAGAGGTATTACCACGGAAGAACTCAGCTATAAGCTTAACAGAGTTCAGATTGCACCCAACCAGAGGCTGGATATAAAGCCTCAGTTCGCGCGTCAGGTGCGTAAGCCCAACGACAACAAAAAGCTCGTGTTCATTTCCCTTGCGGTTAAAATCGAAAGCACCGAGCAGGAGCCCAAGCCCTTCAACCTCGACGTAAACCTCGTAGGCGTTTACGAGCTCGAAAAGGAGGACTACACCCAGCAGGAAGAGAGAGCGTTCGTTATCGAGGCTACGCAGTCGCTCTATCCTTACCTCCGCGCGGCGGTTACAAACCTTACGGCTCAGGCGTACGTTTCGCCCCTCAATCTGCCCGTACTCAACGGACCTATCTTCCCCGAGGACAGAGACGTTTACGCATTTGCTCCCGGCGACGTGAACTGATAAAAACGATTAAATCAATACCCCCGCAGAGCGTGAATTGCTCTGCGGGGGTGTTTTAGTATAATTCGTTCTTATAAGTATGATAAAAAATAATTATTTTGATTTACACCCAATTCTGCTTGACATAATCTTGTCCGAAAGGGTATAGTTTATACAGTTATACGAATTTATTCAATATTTTTTTGAATAATATTAAATTTCTATGCATAATTAAGATTTTATGCATAAAATGGATTTGCAAGGGCGCGCCCTTGCCCCGTTGTTCAGCAGAGGTTACTGAACAACGTTAATTATTTATCGGTAAATAAATCAAGGAGAAATAGTTATGAAAAAGACAAAGAGAGCGTTGCTTACGGCAATTGCATGTTCGGCGGCGCTTGCCGCAGCATTCGGACTTGCCGCATGTAACGGAGACAACGGCGGCGACGAAGGCGTGACACCCCCGCCCGCGCACGATCACAATTATGTGAATTGGCAGAGCAACGGTGACGGAACTCACACGGGTACTTGCAACAACACTGTAGGCACTTGCGACAAACAGACCGAGACCGAAGATTGCGACGAGTTGGGCAAAGACGGAGTGGACGGAGCTTGCTCGAAGTGCGGCTACAAAGAAGAAGACAGAACGGCTACCGTTGCTCTCGGCACGGATAAGGCTGTTGCAAGCCTTGATACGACGGGCTTGACGTTAACCTTAGAGGGCGTAGAGGCGGGCACGTCATACACGCTGTCGTGCACGAACGACAAGGTTAAATTTATCGTCGGCACAGAGCAAGGCAACCCCGTAGATTTCGTATACAATAAGTTCCTTAATATATACGTAATATCGACCGAGGGGACTCTTACAAACGTGACCTTAAAGCTTGAAGAAACGCCCGAGCCCGAGTTTGCGGCAATTTCTTTGAACGATGAAGTAACGGTTGAGGGCGCGAGTGAATTTGAACCCGTGAAGTACGAAATCGAGCTTGCTCAGGGTCAGTATCAGATATTTATCGACGGAGAGGCGATAACCCTCGATATGTCGGCGCCCGTCGGAATAGGCGTTTACGTAGAAGGTCAGTTCGAATATCTTAACAATATCGACGAAATAACCGTCGAAGTGGGCGAGGGAAAGTATTATATCGAGGCGTACGATAACGTTACCTTTAAGGTTGCCGTAGCTTCCGTGCATACTCACGTCTGGAGTTGGGAAGTAACGGATACTCCCACGGCGGAAGGAACGGGTACTGCCACGAGAACGTGTGCGGGCACCGTAGGTGAATGCGGCTGGGAAGAAGATGATTTGTCGGTTGAATTGCCTGCGCTCGACGACGAGGAGTATACCGTCGGCAAGGACAGCGCAACCTGTGAGGCTGCGGGCACGCAAACTTACAGTATAACTAAAGACGGCAAGGTCGTAACATTCGAAATAGATACGCCGCAAAAAACGATGGAGTTGACTAAGGTTACCTCGGGTTTAACCGGAAGTATATCTCTTCCTTCGGGAAGCTCTATTTCGCTGACAACCGTATCACATTACAAGTGCAATGGATGCGGTAAGACTTTCCATCAGTATGGTAGCTTAGCCGACGAAGCAAGACACACGGAAGAGAACGAAATCACTATTCTCACAAAAGCCAGTAGCAATATATCTGTCGGAAGTTCAACGACTTTTAACGGACCCGTGCGGTTGGGCGACAACAGAGTATATATATCCACCAAGGGCGGCGTTTTATTTAAAGCCGAAGAGGACGGTGTTTATAAATTCAGTTCCGAAAACGCAACAAAGCTGTTTGGATTAATTTATTACGGCACAACCGAATCTGGTACTACTCCTTCAATAGTTTACAAATCAGGCACCACCTTAGATAATACCGCAAAACAGTATAGCAGATTTAACTATACAAGTTTCACGGACACGACCGTTTACGTAAGAATGAATGCGGGCGACGTAGTGGGTGTAGCATATAATGCCAGCGTGAAGGCAGTCGACGTTAACGTTGAAAAGATTACCGACACCAGCACGCTTGATTGCTATGCGCATTCCGAGGCGTACGACGTTTCAGGCTTTGACGTAAACGGCGGCACCTTTAAATATCAGTGTGCTCTGTGCGGCAAGGAAGCAGACGGATTAGATAGCAAAAAACCTATAGTCTATACGAGTGGCGCAGTCGTTAATGAAGCTAACGAAAGTTCGCCCGTAGCTATTACGGAAAATACTTTGGCCGTTAAAACGAGCGTTGCTACGGGTACGTATTATTCGTTCACCCCGAGTGAGGCAAAGGATTACGAAATCACGTTCGATACCGTCCTTGTCGGAAATACGCTTACATTGAAGGGCATTAAGTGCGGCGACAACACGGCGGCGTCTTACGATACCGCGTTGACCGTCAACTCTGCGTTCAGAAGTATTATCTATGTTGAAAGAAGTGCAACCGGCACGATTGTAACCCTTAAAATCTCTGCAGATAACGTCGGAAAGCCGTTCACGTTCAACTTTGACGTGGCAGGCGCAAGTGAGGATAGCCCCGCATATCTGACGAGCGTAGTAAAATCTGACTTGCCTAAATTCATCGGCGAAGGCGAGAGCACGGTAAATATTGCCGCGGCGTATGAATTCTCCGAAAATTACTACTTCGTTTCGGCAGAGGGCGGCAAGTTCTCGTTAACCGTTCCCGAAGGCGTTGAAGTGCTTATGAACGGCGGTGAATTTATAACGGATGACGGTTCGCGTGCGGCTAACTTCACTGTTTCTGCCGGCGTAAGAATCGGATTCACGTTTAAACACAGCGGCGGTTCTACTGGTGATATAACCGTTACCGTAGGTGAGCCCGTTGAAGAAACTTTGCCGACCGTTACTACCGAGGGAACCACGATAGTAACTCTTCCTGTAAAGTCGGGTATGACAGGCGACTTTGTCGGAGCCGTTGGGCTTGCTCAGGTTGGTGCGATCAAGTCCGGCAAGTACACGTTGACCGTTAAGATGAGCCCGATTTTAAGCGGTTGCTATATTGCTTTTGCAAAGGGTCAAGATGAAGTTACCTATTTCGATTTCTTTGATAATACCGGTAACGTTAGGACGGACGAGGATGCGGCGACGGAAGCTTACGTTCTTACGGTAGATTACTCTACCGCAACTGTAGAAGGCGTGGATTATACGGTTACCGGTGACGTAAGAACCGTCACTTGGACGATAACGCTTGATTTGGCGGAAGGTGACATCTTAGTGTTTGCAAACGGCGGTTTATCTAAAGGAGATATTACTTTGTCTTTGGCAACAGTATCAGAATAAACACAAACATACGACTAACTCCATACGGACCGCGGCGGCTTTTCAAGACGCCGCGGTCTTTTTATTTATTTGGTTCGAAAAATGGTTGACAACCCTTCTTTTATGTGATAAACTCAGTGTACACATCCGAAAGGGGTGTAATTTTTTTGTACGGAGACCCATTATGAAGGCATCAACAAGGGCTAAAATTACTTTCGAGTGCACGGAATGCAAGCGCAGAAATTACGACAGCTACAAGAATAAGCGCAACGATCCCGACAGGCTTACCATTTCCAAGTACTGCCCTTTCTGCAAAAAACATACTGAACATAAGGAATCCAAGTAATGGCTAAGGAAAAGGGTAAAGAGAAAAAACCCGGTCTGGGCAAAAGAATAAAAGACGTTTTTTCCGAGCTTAAACGCGTAACCTGGCCCACGTTCCCCAAAGTCTTAAAGGCTACGGGCGTGGTTCTTATGGTCGTGCTCGTTTTCCTTGTGGTCGCAACAGGCATCAATCAAGGCTTGCAGGCGCTCTTGCAGCTTATCACACAGGCTAAGTAAAGGGAGGCGGATATATGGAAGAAAAACCTTGCTGGTATATTCTGCACACCTATTCGGGCTACGAAATGATGGTTAAGGATTCGCTGTTCAGACTTATCGAGAACAACAACTTGAAAGACCAGATTTTCGACGTTAAAATCCCCATGGAGCAGACCATAGAGGAAAAGAACGGCAAGCGCAAAATCGTAGAGCGCAAGCTGTTGCCTTGCTACGTGTTTATCAAGATGATTTACTCCAACCAGCTTTGGTACTGGGTAACCAACACGAGAGGCGTTACGGGCTTCGTCGGCCCTCAGGGCAGACCTATCCCCATGAAAGAGGACGAGATAAGAAAGATGCGCCTCGAAGAGGTTGTAGTCGACGCCGATTTCAAGGTTGGAGATACGGTCAATATCGACGCGGGTCCTTTGGAGGGCTTCGACGGCGTTATAACCGAACTCAACGACCTTTCGCAGAAGGCAAAAGTTAACATTCAGATGTTCGGCCGTTCGACCGACGTCGAAGTTGAGTATATACAGATTAAGAAAATAGAGGCTTAAAGCCTTTGTTATAGTGGGAGAATAGATTAAATTTTTTCTATGGTCTATTCGTTACTACCACGATAGGAGGAACATTTAATTATGGCTAAGAAAATTACTGCGGTAGTTAAGTTGCAGCTCCCCGCCGGAAAGGCTACCCCCGCGCCCCCCGTAGGTTCTACGCTCGGCCCTCACGGTATCAACATTCCCGGCTTCACCAAGGAGTTCAACGCCAAGACGAGTGCACAGGCAGGTCTTATTATTCCCTGCGTAGTCACCATCTATCAGGACAGAAGCTTCACGTTTATTTTGAAGACGCCCCCCACGCCCGTACTTATCAAGAAGGCGTTAGGGCTTGAAACGGCAAGCGCCCGCCCCAACAGGGACAAGGTCGGCAAGCTCACCAAGGCACAGCTCGAGGAGATTGCAAAGACCAAGATGCCCGACTTGAACTGCAACGATTTAGAGGCAGCAAAGAGCATGGTTAAGGGCACCGCCCGCTCTATGGGTATTACCGTAGAGGAGTAAGCGAGAGGGCTTAAAAGAGCCTTTTCAAGTGGGAGAGGGATAAAAAATTCAAAGTCGACCCCTCGAATGAACCACACGGAGGAAATTTAAATGAAAGTAGGAAAGAAGTACGCGGAAAGCGTAAAATCATACGACCGCACCAAAGCATACGACCCGGCTGAAGCCGTTAACCTTGCACTTGCAACCGCAAAGGCAAAGTTCGACGAAACTATCGAATTGCACGTTCGTCTCGGCGTTGACCCCAGACAGGCTGACCAGCAGGTCCGCGGCGTTCTGGTATTGCCCAACGGTACCGGTAAGGACAAGAAAGTGCTCGTCATTGCAAAGGGCGACAAGGCTGACCAGGCTACGGCTGCCGGCGCGGACTACGTAGGCGCGGAAGAAATGGTACAGCGTATCCAGAAGGATAACTGGTTCGATTTCGACGTCGTTATTACCACCCCCGACATGATGGGCGTCGTAGGCCGTATCGGTCGTGTCCTGGGTCCCAAGGGCTTGATGCCTAACCCCAAGAGCGGCACGGTTACCATGGACGTTACCAAGGCTGTCAAGGAAGTTAAAGCAGGTAAGGTTGAATACCGTTTGGATAAAACGGCTATCATTCACTGCCCCATCGGCAAGAAGAGCTTCGGCACCGACAAGATTGTCGAGAACTTCAACGCGCTTATGGAAGCTATCGTAAAGGCTAAACCCGCTGCGGCTAAAGGTCAGTATATCAAGAGCGTTACGCTCACCTCGACCATGGGTCCCGGCGTAAAGGTTATTTACAATAAAGGCTAATTAAATCTGAAAATCAAACGCCCCGCGGCAATCGCCGCGGGGCTTTATGTTTAATCGCTTAAACCTAAAAGATAGTCAGCTGAAACTTCAAAAATTTTACAAAGTTTTTTAATGCTTTCAATATCGGGTTGCGTTCTTCCTTGTTCCCACGAAGCGTAACAGTTCGGTGATACCTCTAAACGCGTGTAAATATCTTTTTGAGTAAAACCGCATTCGCTACGTATTTCTTTTAATCTTTCACAAAATTTCATAACTCAATTATAGTCTTTAACTACCCAAAATGGGTTGACTATACCCAAATTGGGTAGTACAATATAGTCGGAGGTTAAAACTATGAAAAAGCAAAAATCTGTTATACTGCAAATGTTTTACGGCGAAAACGGTAAAGCGGATAATATTTCATTTCCGCCCGAAGAGGACGCTTTGCTTGATAAAGTTGATAAGTACTATGATTTAGTGTGTGAGAAATTAAAACCATACCCCGAACTTTTTGAGCTGTTTGAAAAGTTCAGGGAAAGTCTGGAAGATTTGCGTTGCTTCGAGGCAGACAATTACTACGCCGAAGGCTTCAAATTCGGGTTGTTGATGGGCGTAGAAGCGGGCGAGAGTAAGTTTCAAGAATAAAAGCGGCGCGCAACTTTCATTGCGCGCCGCTTTACGTTTTGTTGTTATTACTTAATATTGATTTCTTTGTCGGTAGGTATGTGGTCGGTCATTTTGCCCGAAAGGTACTCGTCGTAAGCCTTCATATCGAAGTAGCCCGTGCCGGTAAGTCCGAACACGATTACTTTCTTTTCGCCCGTCTTTTTGCACTCCAAGGCGGCGTCAATAGCGCCCTTTATCGCGTGCGACGATTCGGGTGCGGGCAGAGTGCCCTCTATGCGTGCAAACGTCACCGCCGCGTCGAATACTTCCGTCTGCGCGTACGATTTCGCCGTCATCAATCCGTCGTCGTACAGCTTGGAAAGAACGGGGCTCATACCGTGATAGCGAAGCCCGCCCGCGTGGTTGGCGCTCGGCATAAAGTCGCAGCCGAGAGTGTACATCTTTGCCTGAGGGCAAATTTTGCCCGTGTCGCAGAAATCGTAGCGGTACTCGCCTCGGGTTAAAGAGGGGCAGCTTGCGGGCTCTACGGCGATAATCTGCGGGTTGGATTTGCCTTGCAGCTTATCCGCCATAAACGGCGCAATCAGTCCGCCGAGGTTGGAGCCGCCGCCCGCGCAACCGACGATAATATCGGGCGTTCTGCCTATCTTGTCGAGCGCAGTCTTGGTTTCGAGTCCTATAACCGACTGGTGCAGGAGCACCTGGTCGAGAACCGAGCCCAAAACGTAGCGCGTCTTGTGTTCGGGGTCGGAAACAGCCGCCTCGACCGCCTCGGAAATGGCACAGCCGAGCGAGCCGAGAGTGTCGGGGTGCTCTTTTAAAATTCGTCTGCCCGCCTCGGTCGTCGTGGAGGGGGAAGGGATAACGCTCGCGCCGTATACGTTCATAACGTTGCGCCTGAACGGTTTTTGCTCGAACGAAACCTTGACCATATACACGTGCACGGGCATACCGAAGTACGCGCCCGCCATTGCAAGTGCAGTGCCCCACTGACCCGCGCCCGTCTCGGTTGTAACCGCTTTCAGGCCCTGCGCCTTGGCGTAGTAAATCTGCGCGGCGGCGGAGTTGAGCTTATGCGAGCCCGACGTGTTGTTGCCCTCGAACTTGTAATAAATTTCGGCGGGGGTGTCCAGATACTTTTCCAAGCCGTACGCACGCACCAAAGGACTGGGGCGGTAGAGCTTGTAAAAGTCGGTGATGGGCTTGGGGATATCTATGTACTCGTCCGTGCAGTTAAGCTCCTGTTCGGCAAGCTCCTCGCAGAAAACTGCGCAAAGCTCTTCCTTGGTGCACGGCTGTTTGGTCGCGGGGTTTATAAGGGGAGCAGGCTTATCCTTCATAAACGCTTTAAGGTTGAGCCACTTTTTCGGTAACTCCTCTTCGGTCAGGTATACTTTGTAGGGTACGTCTTTCATGGTTTCTCCTCCTTTGAATAAATGTTAAAATTGCATTGATTATATTATATAATTATTAGTTTGTCAATGGATTTTCTGTATATTTTTAAACTATTATGCAATTTTTTGCAAATTCATTTATATTTATTCATTTTTCGCGTAGTATGCGCAAAAATACGGTTTGCAAAGGAGCGCGGGTAGTCAACCTCAGTAGATACATTTTGACGGGCAAATCTCGGTTTAAACACTCAAAGCGTCACTCAACGTGCCACGCGGCACGCCCTCGTGCCGTTTTGTGCATTTATCCTCGAAGATTTGCCACGTCAAAACGCTTCGCGCCTGAAATTGATTGTTTTTAGACTATTGCAAGGCGAACGAGTGAAGGCGTAGTAGGTGCTACGGCAAGCGAGTTCAACGCAGATAGAGGCAAAAATAATCAATTTCAGGTGTATCGGTTGGGATTGACTACCCGCGTGGATAGTGATAAAATAAATCCGATGAATGTTAAGGACGCGATAAGACAACTCGATATTGAAAAGAAGGCGAGGCTTTTAACGGGCGAGGGCTTTTGGAGCACGCGCGAGTGTTCGGAAATAGGTCTCGCTGCGGTCAAACTTTCCGACGGTCCCAACGGTATGCGCGTGCAGGAAAAGCGCCCCAACCATTTGGGACTGGGCGGCTCGCTTCCCGCAACTTGCTATCCGACCGCGTCGGCAACTGCGTGCACGTTTAACCCCGAGCTCTGCGAAGAGTTGGGCGCGCACATAGGAAAAGAGGCGGCGGCTCTGGGCGTTTCTATGGTACTCGGACCGGGGCTGAATATTAAGCGCAGTCCGCTGTGCGGAAGAAATTTCGAGTACTTTTCGGAGGACAGCTATCTTTCGGGCAAGATTGCTGCGGCTTACGTAAGGGGCATACAGAGCACGGGCGTCACCGCGTGTATAAAGCATTTTGCCGTCAATAGTCGCGAGTTTGCGCGCATGTACTGCGATAGCCGCGTGGACGAACAGACGCTGCGCGAAGTCTATCTCACGGGCTTCGAAATCGCCGTCAAAGAGGGCGGGGCGAACGCGGTGATGACTGCGTACAACTTTCTCAACGGCGAGCACTGCAATCAGAATACGTATCTTTTAAACACGGTGCTTCGCGGCGAGTGGGGCTTCGACGGTCTGGTCGTTTCCGACTGGGGCGGCAGCCGCGGGCAGGTGCAGGCTATCAAGGCGGGCGCCGACTTGGAGATGCCTATGTGCGACATATCCGCCGCGGAGGTCGTGTCGGCGGTTAAAAGCGGCGAGTTGGACGAGCGTCTGGTGGACAAGTGCGTGGAAAGGCTCGCGGAGTTTTCCGCGCGTTCTCAAACTATTTCAAGGGATAGTTACGATTTAATCGAGCACGCGGAATTTGCCGCAAAGGTTGCCGCAGAGAGCCTTGTGCTTTTGAAAAACGAGGGCGGAGCACTGCCCTTAAAGGCGGACGAGAAGGTTGCCGTAATAGGCGATTTCGCCGCAAATCCGCGCTATCAGGGGGCGGGCTCTTCGCAGATAGTTCCCACTTCGTTGGACAATATATTGGGGGTAATCGATAATTCGCCCTTTAAAATCGTCGGTTTTGAGCGCGGTTTTCACCGTTTCGGCAAAAAGAGCAACCGTCTTTTGCGCCGCGCCGTAAAGCTTGCGGAAAGGGCTGACACGCTCGTCGTATGCCTCGGTCTTGACGAGAATTCGGAGAGCGAGGGGTGCGACCGCACCCATTTGAATATCAATGAAAATCAAGTCGAATTATTAAAGGCTTTACACTCGCTCGGCAAAAAGACTGTCGTCGTTCTGTCCTGCGGGAGCGCGGTTTTGACGGACTGGGATTGCTATTGCGACGGGCTGTTGCTTGCGCACCTCGGCGGGCAGAGCGGCGCGCGTGCAGTGGTTGCCGCGCTGTGGGGCTGGGATAATCCGTCGGGCAGACTTGCCGAAACATACCCTTTAAAACAGGGCGGCGAGCCGTGCGCGGACGTCTATTCGGACAGCCCGTTTAAGAGTGATTACGGCGAGGGCATTTTCGTCGGATATAAATATTACAACGCTTTGAACGTGCCCGTAAAATATCCGTTCGGTTACGGCTTGTCCTACACGACTTTTAGCTACGACAATTTTTCTGTGAGTGAAGAGGGCGCTCGGTGCACGGTTACCAACACGGGAAGCCGCAAGGGCGCGGCGGTGGTGCAGGTCTACGTTAAAGCGCCCCGACCCGAACTCGAAGTCAGTCCGTCCGAACTGAAAGCTTTTTCAAAAGTATTTTTAAATGCGGGGGAAAGCAAAGAGGTGTTTTTACCCTTCGACGGATACGCTTTCCGCGTGTGGGATATAAATACTCACGGCTTTGTTTCGGGCGGCGCATACGAGGTGACAATCAACACGGACAGTGCGCACGCGCTGTATTCTCAGACCGTGGAAATTGCGGGTATAAGGTGCGAAGATTGTCCGAAATTGAGCTATGAAAAATACTTTAATAGCCACATATCCCCCAACGAACGCGTTTGCAAGCCCGAAAAGGGTATGATAGCGGATATGGATACGGTGGTTGCCGACCTCGTTTACTGCAAGGGTTTGGTTGCGAAAATTTTCGGGCGGGTAGCGATAGCAAGCAACAAATCGAAAAATAAACTCAAGTCCGTACTGATGTCCTGGCTGCGGGTTAGGTCGCTTATGCAGTTTATGAATTTGAACGATATTCAGGCGCAGGGATTTTTGCTTGCGTGCAACGGTCATTTCTTTAAAGGGATGAAGAAGCTGCTATTTAAAAAATAAGTGAAAATAGGGAAAAGTTATTGATTTGCCTTCCCCGCGGTGGTATAATCGTTTTGAACAACAAATAAAGCTTTACGAGGTGTGTTTTGCAGGAAATTTATTATCCGTCGAACGACGGTAAAACTACTATTCACGCCTGCATATGGCAGTGCGAAGGCGAACCGAAGGCGGTTTTGCAGATAATCCACGGTATGGCGGAGTACGCCGCAAGGTACGCGCCGCTTGCCGAAATTTTAGCAAAGCAGGGTATCGTCGTCTGCGCAGAGGACCATTTGGGTCACGGCAAGTCGGTCTTAACCGAAAACGATCTGGGCTATTTCGCCGCCAGGAACGGCTGGCAGACGGTGCTTTCGGATATCCGCGGGCTGACCGAAATCGTTCGCCCCAAATATGAGGGAGTGCCCTATTTCGTAATGGGTCATTCGATGGGTTCGTTCTTCTGCCGCAAGTATATCTCGCTGTACGGCGCAGAGCTTGCGGGCGCAATAATTATGGGCACGGGCTTTAAGAGCTCGGGCACTACGGGAGGAGCGAAGTTTATTACTAAGCTCGTCGCCGCTTTCAAGGGCTGGCGCTACCGCAGTAAATTTATCGACAACGCGGCGTTCGGGTCATACAATAAGCGGTTCGAAAAGCGCACGGCTTTCGACTGGCTGAGCGCAGATCCCGACAACGTCGACGCGTATATCGCCGACCCGCTGTGCGGTGTTCCGTTTACGTGTAACGCGTTTTACGGACTTTTCAGCATAATCTCGCAGGCTTGCAAGACCTCGACAATAAAGGCGGTTTCCGACAAGCTGCCGCTCCTCGTCGTTGCTGGCGCGGACGACCCCGTGGGCGACTACGGCAAGGGCGTCGAAAAGTTTACCGACAAACTTTTAAAGTACGGCAAAAACGCGTCGATGACGCTTTACCGCGGGTGCAGGCACGAGATTGTAAACGATATATGCGCTCCGCAGCTTTTCGAGGACTTGGCTCAGTTTATTAAAGAAAATGGTAATACGCAGAAAGATTAAACTGCCCGCGCTAACGGGCGATAAGGAAAGGACGTCTTACGTCTATCTGCCCGTCGGTTACGACGAAGAGGACGACAAGCGCTATCCCGTTTTATATATGTTCGACGGGCACAACCTTTTTACCGACGAGGAGGCGACCTTCGGCAAGTGCTGGGGGCTGGAAAAATACCTAGACGAAAACGGGGTGCCGCTCATTGTTGCGGCGGTGGAGTGCAACCACGAGGGCAATAGCAGGCTTTCGGAATACTCGCCCGTCAGCTTTGACTTCCACGGACAGAGGATTGCGGGGCGCGGCAAAAAGTATATGGACTGGCTTGTCGGCACGTTCAAGCCGTACGTCGACGGAAATTATAAGACGCTTTCGGACAGAGCAAATACAATGATTGCGGGCAGTTCGATGGGCGGACTGATGACTCTTTACGCGCTCTGCAAATACGGCAGATATTTTTCCCGCGGGGCGGCGCTGTCGCCGAGCTTATGGGTGCAGCAGGGCGAGGTGCCTTCGTTTATCGTAAACGCGTCGTTTAAAAACGATACGGTGCTGTTCACCGATTACGGCACGAAGGAGTTCAAAAACCACTCGCCGCAGAGGGCACTTTTCGGCGAAACGTTTAAAATCCTCTGCGAAAAAGGGGTTGCGGTTACGGCGCGTATAGTACCGGGCGGCACACATTCCGAGGCGAGCTGGGAGAGGGAAATTCCCTACTTTTTAAAAACTTTACTTGATTAAAAATTGCGTTGGTTGCGGCATATATGCCGTCCAATTGATATACCGAGGTACAAATTATGAAGAATTTCGTATTTATTTCACCTAATTTTCCCGACACTTACTGGCGGTTCTGCCGCGAGCTGAAAAACAACGGCTTCAACGTTTTCGGCATCGGCGACTGCGAGTATTTTCAGCTTCCGCACGAGCTCCGCGCAAGCCTGACCGAGTATTATAAGGTATCCTCGCTCGAAAGTTACGACGAGGTTTTCCGCGCGGTTGCCTTTTTCTCTTTCCGTTACGGCAAGATTGATTGGTTGGAGAGCAACAACGAGTACTGGCTGGAACAGGACGCGCGCCTTCGCACGGACTTCAATATCACGAGCGGCTTTAAAACCGAAGACATCGTCAAGGTCAAGTACAAGTCGGAAATGAAGCCGTATTACAAAAAGGCGGGCATTAAGGTTGCGCGCTACTGCATTGCCGACGACATTAAGACGTGCAAAAAATTCATCGAGAGCGTGGGCTATCCCGTAATCGTCAAGCCCGACAACGGCGTGGGCGCAAACGACACTCACAAGATTAAAAACGACGACGAGCTGAAGAGGTTTTTCGAAACCAAGCTGCCCGTATCGTATATTATGGAAGAGTTCATTCAAGCCGAGGTCAACTCGTACGACGCGATTGTCGACAGCAAGGGCGAACCGATTTTCGAGACGGGCAACGTAACTCCGCTTTCGCTTATGGACGTGGTGACCGAAAACGGCGATTCGCTTTTCTATATATTAAATAAGCCGTTCGAGGACGTGCGCGACGCGGGACGCAGAGTTCTGAAAGCCTTTCAGGTGAAGAGCCGCTTCGTGCATTTCGAGTTCTTCCGCCTGACCTGCGACCAGCCTATCGGAAAGAAGGGCGAGGTTGTGGCGCTTGAAGTCAATATGCGTCCGTCGGGCGGAATTTCTCCCGATATGATGAACTTTGCAAACTCCACCGACGTTTACAAGATTTGGGCGGATATGATTGCTTTCGATAAAACCGATTTGACGTGCGGCGAAAGATTTTATTGCGCGTTCGCGGGCAGACGCGACAACAGGGAATACGTTTACCGCGAGCAGGATATAAGGGATAAGTTTTATAACAATCTTAAAATCGTGGGCAGAGTGCCGCGCGCGCTGTCGGGTGCTATGGGCGATACAATGTATATCGCCAATTTCAAGACCAAAGAGGAGTTGGACGATTTCTTGAAGGAAATGATAGAGGAACGTAAGTAATAAAATAATATAAAGCGCCCGCGCGTTGAAAAACGCGCGGGCTTTTTCAGTGTAAAAATAAAAATTTCCGTGTGTCATAAAAAACAGAGGGGGCTCATAGAATATTAAACGTAACGATAAACAAGCGGAGGCAAAGTTATGTTTGACAGCGATATTTATAAGGATATAGCGGCAAGGAGCGGCGGCGAAATTTATATAGGCGTGGTGGGACCCGTGCGTACGGGTAAATCTACGCTGATAAAGCGGTTTATGACCGAACTCGTTTTGCCCAACGCGGACAGCAGCCGTCTTCAGGAAATGGTCGACGAGCTTCCGCAATCGGCGGCGGGTAAAACGGTTATGACTACCGAACCCAAGTTCATTCCCGCAAAGGCGGCGGAGGTGAAAATCGACAACGCGGAGGCGAAGGTGCGCCTTATCGACTGCGTAGGTTTTGCGGTCGAGGGCGCGGGCGGCTTCGAGGAGGACGGCAATCCCCGCCTCGTAAACACTATGTGGAGCGACAAACCGCTTCCCTTTACCGAGGCTGCGGCTATCGGTACGCAGAAGGTCATTCGCGACCACTCGACAATAGGTCTTTGCGTAACCTGCGACGGCTCGGTTACGGGTATCGCCCGCGAGGGGTACGTGCCCGCCGAGGAGAGGACGGTCGGCGAGCTTAAACGTATAGGTAAGCCGTTCGTAATAGTTTTAAACTGCGCCGACCCCGCAAGCGGCAGAGCGCAGGAGTTGAAGGCGGAGCTTGAGGCGAAGTATTCCAGCCCCGTAGTTGCAATCAACTGCGAAAAAGCGTCGCTCGACGAGCTGACGACTGTGCTCCGCGCGGTGCTCTTCGAGTTCCCCGTAACCAGCGTGGACGTTAAAATTCCCGACTGGATACGCGTTATGCCCGCCGACAGTTCGGCAATCTCCGAGCTCTTGTCCAGAGTGCGCCAGACCTGCGAAAGCGTGGCGGTTATGCGCGAGTGCTCGCAGTTCGACAATGCGTTCGAAGGCAGCAAATACTGGAAGGGCGAGGTCAGCGTAAACCTTTCGCTTGCAACGGGCAAGGCGACGGTGGAAGTGGGATTGCAGGACGGAGTGCTGTTCGATATGCTTTCGGAAATTTCGGGCGAGGATATCACCTGCGAGGGCGCGTTGATGAACTACGTCGCAGCGGCGAGCGAGGCAAAGCGCGAGTACGACAAGGTAAAGGACGCGTTCGAGCGCGCCAAGCTCACGGGTTACGGCATTGTATGCCCCGGCGACGGCGATATGACCTTGGAAAAGCCGAGGGTTGTAAAGCAGGGCGCGAATATGGGCATAAAGCTCAAGGCGAGCGCGCCGAGCTATCACGTGGTAAAGGTCGACGTGAGCGGCGAGGTCAGCCCGATAATGGGGCTCGCGTCGCAGAGCGAGGATATGGTCAAGGGTATTATGAGCGGCTTCGAAACCGACCCCGACGGCACCTGGAACACCGCACTGTTCGGCAAGTCATTGCGGAGTATGGTTAAAGAAGGTCTGGACGGCAAGGTCAACGCTATGCAGGAAGAAACGCGCGGCAAGATGCGCCGCACTATCACCCGTATCGTCAACGAGGGCAAGGGCGGAGTTATCTGTATATTGTTATAATTAAAAAAGCCCTGCGCGGCATTTGCCGCGCAGGGCGCTTATTATTCACCTAACTTTTTGTCGTTTTCTTCGGACTTGTATTCGCCGGGAATAAGCATTTTGCCGTCGGCGGAGAACAGTGCCGCGGGGTTTTTAAGCGACGCGATATACTGGTTATACTGTTCGGCTGACAGCTTCTTGATTTTCTTCTTATTCTTTGACATAAAATAACCTCCGTACATTTGACCTTTTTATCATTATGTACGGAGGCTTTGATTTCTATACAGCTAAAAACTAAATTACGCGCACTCTGACAACGCCGTCGATTGCCGCTATTTTTTCGGCAAGAGCGGGGGCGGGCTTTGCGTTTACGTCGATAATGCAGTACGCATAGTCGCCCTTGGATTTGTCCGCCATATTCTCGATATTCAGTCCCGCGGACGAAACCGCCGCCGTGAACTGCGCAATCATATTCGCAACGTTTTTGTGGTGCACGCAGATACGCGCCGCGCCCTCTCTGGGAGCGCTCAGAGCGGGATAGTTCACGCTGTTTACTATGTTGCCGTTTTCGATATAATCCACGAGCTGTTTAGCCGCCATAAGCGCGCAGTTGTCCTCCGCCTCGGGAGTGCTCGCACCCAAATGGGGCACACATATAGCGTTGTTAACACCTATAAGCTCCGCCGAGGGGAAGTCGGTGATATATCTTGCAAGCTTGCCGTTTCCGAGTGCGGCAATGACCGCTCCCGTATCCGCAAGCTCTCCGCGCGAGTTGTTTATAAGCACCGCGCCGTCCTTCATCATTCCTATCGTCTGTTCGTTGAACATACCCTTGGTATCGGGAGTGAGGGGCACGTGCACCGTGATATAGTCGGCACGTTTATAAATTTCTTCGCGGGTGGCTACGACTTTAACAGCGGGGTTTAAAAGCAGTGCGTTGGCGGTGGAAAGGTAGGGGTCGCAACCGACTACGTTCATACCGAGAGCACTCGCCGTGTTGGCGACGGCAATGCCTATCGCCCCCAGACCGATAACGCCCAAAGTCTTGCCTAAAATCTCGCCGCCGACGAACGACGACTTGCCCTTTTCGACAAGCTTGCCCACGGCGTCTCCCTCGTTTTTCAGGGTCTTGACCCAATCGATTGCGTCGGTTATTTTTCTGCCGCCCAAAAAGAGTTCGCAGATAACCAACTCTTTAACCGCGTTTGCGTTCGCGCCGGGGGTGTTGAAAACCACTATGCCCTTTTGTGTGTAGTCGGCAACGGGGATATTGTTAGTGCCCGCGCCCGCACGCGCAACTGCAATCAGCTTATCGCCGACCTTGTAGTCCGCCATAACCGCCGAGCGCACCATTATGCCGTCGGGGTTTTCAGCCTTGTCGCTGTAATCGTACCCTTTAAAAATTTCGTCCGCCAAAGGTGATATGGCGTTTAACTTCAATATAGCTGCCATCAGCCGTTCTCCTTTTCGAATTTCTTCATAAACTCTATGAGCGCCTTTACGCCCTCGACGGGCATTGCGTTGTAAATGGACGCACGCATACCGCCTACAATTCTGTGACCTTTAAGCGATACCAAGCCCGCCTTCTTCGCCTCGGCGACGAACTTCGCGTCCAGCTCCTCGCTGCCCGTGACGAAGGGCACGTTCATAATCGAGCGGAACTCGGGCACGACGTTGTTTTTGTACAGCTTCGAGTTGTCGATAAAGTCGTATAAGAGCGCCGCCTTGTATTCGTTCTGCTGCTGCATAGCCTTTACGCCGCCCAGCTCTTTGAGGTTTTCGAGCACGAGGTTAGCCATATAAATGGCGAATGCGGGAGGGGTATTGTACAGCGAGCCGTTCTCGTCCTGCACCTTCCATTTGAGCATGGTGGGGCAGATTTTAAGCGGGTTTTCTATAAGACTGCGCTTTGCGATAACAATGGTTACGCCCGCGGGTGCGAGGTTCTTCTGCGCGCCCGCATAGATTACGCCGAAGTCGGAAACGTTGACCTCGCGTGAAAAAATTTCGGACGACATATCCGCAACCAGCGGCGCCTTGCACTTGGGGAATTTGGAATAGCGCGAGCCGAAAATCGTGTTGTTGGAAGTGATATGCACGTAGTCCGCGCCGTCGGTGTAGGCAAGCTTGTCGACGTCGGGGATATAGGTGTAGGTCTTATCCGAGCTGTCGCCTATCTTGTTGGCGGTGCCGTATATCTGACCCTCCTGCCAAGCCTTTTTCGCGAAGTTGCCCGTAACTATGTAGTCGGCAACGCCCGTCTGCATAAGGTTTAAGGGGATTGCCGCAAACTGCGTGCTCGCGCCGCCCTGAACGAAGATGACCGCGTAATCGTCGGGCACGTTCAGAAGCTCGCGCACAAGAGCCTCGGCGCTCTTTACAACCGCCTCGTACGCCTTGTCGCGGTGGGAAATTTCGCATACCGACATACCCGTTCCCGCAAAGTCTAAAAATTCGCTTTGCGCCTTTTCGAGCACTTTCAAAGGCAGAGTGGAAGGTCCTGCCGCAAAATTGTAAACTCTCATAATAAAAACCTCTTTTTTAATATTTTCCGATAATTTTAAGTCAAACTCGCGTGCGTGACAGAAAAATGCATATAAATTGAATTTTTCCGTGCGTTTATGCGCAAATTTGAATAAATTACGGTCATTATACACCTTTATGAAAAAATATACAAGCATTTTGCACAATAAAATGAAAATAGGCTAAAATTTCGGAAGGCGCGAAAAGTTGCTTAAAAAGCCTGTGTTTTCTCCGCGTGCGCCTGCGTGCGAAAAAAAATTCTTTAAAAATGTCCGAAAAAATTCTTTAATTATATTTACAATTGCGCAAAATTAGTGTAAACTAAATAGCGAGTACGTATTTTTTATATTGGAATTGGGGCGCATATATACCGCAATCAACACGATTTCGGGCGTAAAATTACCGATAAACGGACGAAGAATACGCACAAACTCGGCAAGAGTAAAATTTTTCGTGAAATTTTTCCGGTTTTATTAAGGGAAATTCGACGGGGAAAAAGTTTCGAGAGGTGAAATATGAGTGATAACAAAAACGGAAAGGGTATGACTAAGGCAGACGTTATACTCACGAGAATCGAGCAGCTTACGAAGCAGGTCGCTTCACTCGAAAACCGCGTTGCGCGCGGCTTGTCGGGCGGCGGCTCGAAGGGTGGCGCAGGCGCAGCGCCCGCCGCTAATAACGACGCGGCGTATAACGCTATTATCCGCAAGCTTTCCGAAGAAAACGCTACGCTCAAAAAGGAAATATCTTTCGTTTCCGCGCAGATTGAGGGCTTGTTCGCTTCGCTTTCCAGAATGATTGGCAAGCTGCCCGAAAAAATGGGCGCGGGCAACGGCGCGCAGTCGGCGGGCAGTAACGACAATATGGACGTCGACGATCTCGCGTCCCGCGTTGCCGCAAAGATTATTATACCCGAAACCGATTTCTCGGATTTCGACCCCGGCAGCATGGTATCTTCCGCGGGTATCGACTACGACGCTCTCGGCTATGCGGTAGCAAAGCGTCTGTACGTTCCCCAGGCTATTGCCGAGGAAGTAGACTACGATAAGCTTGCCGAGAAGATGAGTGAAAAAATGCCTCCCGTGCAGGTCGACTACGACGAGCTTGGCAGCACGGTTGCAAAGAGAATGTTTATTCCTCAGGCGATTGCCGAGGAAGTCGACTACGACGCGATTGCGAACAAGGTTATCGAAAAACTTCCCGCTTACGGCACGATTGCCGACGAGACGGCTTACGCTTCGGCAGAGCCCGTATCGGTACAGGCGGAAATCGATTACGACCTGCTTGCTTCCAAGGTTGCCGAGGCGGTTTCCGTGCAGGAACCCGTATCCGCAGACTATATCGCCGCGCGCGTTGCCGAACAGATTATAATTCCGCAGACGGCAGTACAGGCGGAGGCGGTCGACCTCGACGTCGAGGAGCTTTCGAGAAAGGTTGCCGACAAGATTGCTATTCCCGCGTACGAACCCGCGGAGAACGTGGACGAGGAGAGACTTGCCGAGGCTATTGCCGAGCGTCTTAAAGAGAGTGAGGAAATCGAAGAGGCGACCCCCGCTTCGTACGAAGCTACTCTCGACGAAGAGTCGCTTGCGGAAAATATCGCGTCGCGCCTCAACTTCTCGCTTTCGGACGAGCTCATTGCCGAGGCGGTCGTTAAAAACCTCGCGGACGCAATCGACTCCGACGAGATTGCCGACTGCGTTGCGAAGAAGGTCGGCTCTATTTCCCCCGAGCAGTTTGAAATCACCGTCGACGACGACGGCTGCGATTCGCTTGCAAAGGCGGTCGAGAGCAGACTCGACTACGACTCGCTTGCCGCCGCGGTTGCCGAAAAGCTCAACCCCGCGTTTATGGCTGCGGACGTTACGAGCGATATCGACACCGACGAGCTGGCGAGAGCGCTTTCGGACAAGCTTTCGGTTAACGCCGATATCAACGAGGACGTGCTTGCCGACAAGGCGGCTGCCATTCTTTCCAACTATATGCCCGAGGTCGACAGTGCGGATATCGCCGACAAGGTCATTGCGGGTATAATTCCCGCGTTGCCTTCGACTCCCGTTATAGACGGCGAGGGCATAGCCAACACGGTTACCGAGAGGTTGGTTGAAAATCAGGAAAATACCGATTACGAAATCGTCATCGACGACGACGGACTTGCGCGCATAAGCGACAGCGTTTCCGAAGAGATTGCAAAGGACGAGGACGAGCGCCACGCGAAAATCAACGAAGAGATTGACAACATCAAAGAAGAATACGGCAAGCGCTTCGACAAGATTGACAACGATATCGAAGAGATTAAGCGTATGTTGCTTTCGGGTATCGTAGTTGCGGCGGGTACGGTTGAAACGGCGACGACCGAGGTCGTTGAGGAAGTTCAGCCCGAGGAAGAGCTTGTGACGGTAAGCGACTTGCTTGTCGAGGAAGAGCCCGTACAGGAAGAGCCGGTTGAAGAAGTAGAAGAAGTAGAAGAAGAGCCCGAGGAAGAAAACGACGAGGTTATTGAAGAAATCGTAGAGGATATCGACGAAAACCTTTCCGACGAAGAGATTATGCCCGACGGTATGGACGGCGGCGTCGACTTCGCAAACATGATGAAGTACAACCGTTCGTTCATCGCCAGAATTATTCAGGGTACGGACGAACAGAAAACCTACTACGGCGAGGTTAAGACTGCGCTGTTGTCGTACAAGAAGGTCAACTCCAACGTTGCCTGGGGCGCAGAGCGTTTCAACAAGGGCAGAGAGACGATTGCCAGATTTAAAATCCGCGGCAAGACGCTTTGCCTGTACCTCAATCTCGACCCCAACGATTACGAGACGAGCGTTTACCACCACGCGGACGTGTCCGACAACAAGTCTATGCGCGGTACGCCTATGATGGTCAAGATTAAGAGCCCCCGCGGCGTTAAAAAGGCGATAAGGCTGATTGACGATATGCTTGCAAAGAGAAACGGCGAGAAGCATAAGATTGCCGAGCGTGACTATGCGGCAATGTATCCTTACGAAACCATCGAGGAGTTAATCGAAGACGGCTTGGTTAAGGACGTAAGAAAATAAGACGGATAAACTTTACTAAAGATAAAGAAGGGGGTGTTAAATTCAAACGCCCCCTTTTGTATGATAAAAGGATAATTTAATGGAAATGGAAAACAAGCCCGCGCAAAAGGAAAAATTCAAGCGGCGCGGCAAAAATCAGAATACGGCTACGGGTGAGAGCCGCGGCGACAAACGCGAAAAGCAAAAAGGTAACCCTAAAAAGAGTGCCGTAAAGCCTGTCGCCGCCGAGCGGAACAAACAGCCCAAACCCGTGCACGAGCGCAAGATTAAACCCGAAAAGAAGCAGAAAGCTCCAAAGAACGCGGTAAAAATCATATTTTTGGGCGGCGTCGGCGAAATCGGTAAGAATATGACCGCCTTGGAGTGCGGCGACGACATAATAATAATCGACGCAGGCATTATCTTCCCCACCGAGGAAACTCCGGGTATAGACCTCGTAGCGCCCGATATAACCTATTTAATAGAAAATAAGAAGAAGCTGCGCGCACTGTTTTTAACGCATGGTCACGAGGACCACATAGGCGGCGTACCCTATCTTTTAAAAGAAGTGGACGTGCCTGTCGTTGCGACCAAGCTCACCCTTGCGCTGGTTGACAACAAGCTGCGCGAACACCGTTTAAATAACGTTAAGGAAAAAGTTATCGCCCCTCACGACAGCTATCAGGCGGGCTGTTTTAAGGTGGATTTCATCAACGTAAACCACTCGATAGCGGGCGCGGTCGCGCTGTGCATACACACTCCACAGGGCGTAATTTTCCATAGCGGCGACTTTAAAATCGACTTAACTCCCGTCGCGGGCGAGCCGATAGATTTGAAATCTATCGCCGATATAGGCAGTAAGGGCGTGCTTTTGTATATGGGCGAGAGCACAAATATCGAGCGCCCCGGTTTTACTATGAGCGAGGCGGTCGTTGCCGAAACGCTGGACAGGCTGTTCGACGAAAACAAGACCCGCCGCATAATAATTGCGACGTTCGCCTCCAACGTGCACAGACTGCAACAGATTATTGATTTGGCGGTAAAGTACAGGCGCAAGGTGGCGCTCAACGGCAGAAGTATGTTAAACGTCGTCGAGGCGGCGGAAAAGATAGGCGAAATGTCGGTTGCTGAAGGCGCAATCGTCGATATAACCAAGACGAAAAATCTGCGCGACGACGAGGTTGTTATCGTCTGCACGGGCAGTCAGGGCGAGCCTATGAGCGCGTTAACGCGTATGTCTAACGGTGAAAACCCGCTTATTACGGTCGGTGAAAACGACACGATTATTATTTCCGCGTCGCCTATCCCCGGCAACGAGCGCGGCATTTACGGCGTTATCAACAAGCTGTACCATCTCGGCGCGGACGTAGTTTACGAGAGCCTTGAAAAAATTCACGTATCTGGGCACGCTTGTCAGGAAGAGCACAAAATTCTGCACACTCTGTTAAAGCCGAAATTCTTCGTGCCCGTGCACGGCGAGTACCGCCATCTTAAAAAGCACTCGCAGCTTGCGCAGACCTTGGGTATGAACGAGCGTAATATCTTCCTTGCCGATATAGGCAATTGCTTGGAAGTGACGAGCAAGTATATCAAAAGGCTTGCGGACGTGCCGTCGGGCTCGCGCCTTATAGACGGCGAGGGCATAGAGGACGAGAAGGCTTCGGTTGTTATGCAGGACAGACGTCAGCTCGCCGCCGAGGGCTTGTTCATCGTGTCCGTGGCGGTGTCGGGCGGCGAGGTAATAGGCGAGCCCGCAATAAACTCCCGCGGGTTCGTGTTCGATTTTCACCACGACTATAACCGCGAAATGCGCGAGGTCATAAACCGCGCCATTCAAGGCTACGATTTGTCCGTCGGTACGGTGGACGAACTTAAGCGCATTATTAAAAAATCGCTCAGAAATTACTTACAGAAGAAGACCAAGCAATCCCCTATGGTAGTGCCGGTCGTCGTGGAACTTTAACGCATATGAACGAGAAAGCATTTAACTACGCGCATAACGACACGTCGACGCCCGAAAGGGAGAGCAGGACGGCGGGGCTGAATAAGCTGCAAATTTCGGACGAGGTTGCACGCCTGCGCAAGTCCGCACACGAGAGGGAAGTACCCACCGCGTCGGAGGAAACTTTAAACTTTTTATTCACGCTCGCGCTTGCAAAAAATGCAAAAAACATTTTGGAAGTGGGCTGTGCGGAGGGCATAACCTCGCTTGCGCTCTTAGACATATGCGGCGGCGCTCACTTGACGGCAATCGAACGTGAAGCGCAGTTCATACGAGCCTTTAAAGACAATCTGCACGCATATGCGGACAGATGCACTTTGATTGAGGGTGACGCGGCGGACATATGTGCGGGGCTTGAAACGGGGGCGTACGACTTTATATTTTTAGACTGCGCCAAGGTGCAGTACATAAAGCTTCTGCCCGAATTAAAGCGGATATTATCGAAAAACGGCGTTTTGCTCGCCGACGATATTTTGATGTACGGTTGGGTCAACGGCGAGGTCGAAACTCCCAAAAAACGCAGAATGCTTGTAGAGCATATCCGCGAATACATTACCGCCGTTACGAACGACGACGGGTTGCAGACTTCCATATTAGATATAGGAAACGGCTTGGCAATGAGTGTTAAAAGGTAAACGAATGAAGGTTGAATTACTTGCGCCTGCGGGCGGCTTTTCGAAACTTAAAACTGCCGTGTATTTCGGCGCCGATGCGGCATATATAGGGGGTAAAGCGTTTTCGCTGCGCTCTTTTGCCGACAATTTCGACGCGGAAGAATTAAAAAACGCGGTGCGGTTTGCTCACAAATTCGGCAAAAAAATTTACGTTACGGCAAATATCTTTGCGCGCAACGCAGATTTTTCCGCGCTCTCCGACTACTTTAAATATCTTTACGAAATAGGCGTGGACGCGGCAATCATATCCGACAGCGGAGTTTTTTACGCGGCTAAGAAGGCGGCGCCTAACCTTGCCGTACATATCTCTACGCAAGCCAATTTAACCAACAAGTATGCGGTTAAATTCTGGAAGGAGCAGGGCGCAAGCCGAGCGATTTTAGCGCGTGAGCTGTCGCTGAACGAAATAAGAGAAATTCACGACTTCGTGCCCGATATCGAGCTGGAAGCGTTCGTGCACGGAGCAATGTGCATATCCTATTCGGGCAGGTGTCTTTTATCCGACTATCTGTCGGGCAGGCCCTCCAACCGCGGCGCATGCGTGCAGGCTTGCCGCTGGAACTATACGGTCAAAAAGCACGACGCGGGCGCGGAGAGCGGAGAAATGAGCGTGGAAGAGGACGAGCGCGGCACGTACATTTTCAACAGTAAGGACTTGAATATGTCCGCGCACCTTAAAGAAATGGCGGAGGCGGGCGTGTGCTCGTTTAAAATCGAGGGGCGTATGAAGAGCGAGTATTACCTCGCTACGGTCATAAACGCATACCGCCGCTGTATCGACGGCGGCTTCGACGAAACCGTCGCGCGCGAGCTTGTAACGGCGGCGCACCGCGACTATACGACGGCGTATATGTTGGGGGAAAACCACCAAACCGTCAACTATTCGGACAGTCAGGCAAAGGGTGACTGCGACTATATCGCAAACGTTTTGTCGGGCGGCAACGGAGAGGCGGTCGTCGAAATGCGCGGAAGATTTAAGGTGGGCGATACTCTCGAAGTGCTTTCGCCCGATACAAATTTCGGCAAGTCGTTTGTCGTTGAGAGTGCGAAAACGGGCGCGGGCGAGGCGGTTGACGACTGCAAGCTCGTGCAGGAGCACTACACGATTAACTGTCCCTACGACTTATCCGAGGGCGATATTTTAAGAAGAAGAAAATGAATTACGAAGTTAAAAACATTTACGGAAAAATCAAAAATAAAAGCGCGGTTGTGCGCGTGCCCGGCTCGAAGAGCATAACTGCGCGTGCGCTGCTTATGTCCGCGCTTGCGGACGGCGACAGCTTTCTGTACGGCGCGCAGATGTCCGACGACTGCACTACGTTTATAAACGCAATGTACTCGCTCGGCGTACGCGCAGAGGTCGACGGCACGACCGTCAAAGTCACGGGACGCGGCGGAAGATTTCCCTTTAATTACGGCGACGTTTACGTGGGCAGCGCGGGTACGGCGGCACGGTTTATTACGGCTATGCTTGCCTTTAAAGACGGAGAATTTGGCGTAACGTCGTCGCCGCAAATGAAAAAGCGCCCGCAGGAGGGGCTCATTTCCGCGCTGAAAGCGGTCGGCGCGCAGTTCACGTTCTACGGCGACGAGAATTGTTTTCCTTTCGTTATACGCGGGACAAAATGTATGGCGGACGAGGTGACGGTGGATATAACCAAGTCAAGCCAGTTTTTGTCCGCGCTCTTGATGGCGGGCGTGCTTGCGGACAAGCCGTTTAAAATCAAAACGGTCGGCAGTCACGGTATGGACTACGTGAAAATGACCTTGGATATGATGTGGTCGTTCGGCGTGAACGTCGAGGAAAAGGACGGCGCGTACGTGGTCGACGGAAAGTATATGCCGAGAAGGTACGATATCGAGCCCGACGTGTCGGCGGCGTGCTATTTCTATGCAATCAACCGTCTTTTGGGTACGGATATCAAGGTTGCGGGAGTTATGCCGCGCACTATGCAGGGGGATATCAAGTTTATCGAGCTTATCAAAAATTTCAACGGCGGCAAGGTGGATATGTCGGCTTTTTCCGACCAGGCTCTGACGCTTGCGGCTGTTGCGCCCTATCTTGAAAACCCCACCGAAATCGTCGGGGTTGCGCATATCCGCGGTCAGGAGTGCGACAGAATTAAAGCAATCGTACATAATTTAACCGCAATGGGAGTGAAGTGCGAGGAGCGCGAGGACGGAGTTAAAATCTATCCCTGCAAGCCGCACGGCGCGGAAATCGAAACCTTCGGCGACCACCGCGTGGCTATGGCTTTTTCGCTCTGCGGACTGCGCACCGACGGCATTGTAATAAAGAACGCGGAAGTGTGTTCCAAGACCTTTAAAGAATATTTCGAAGTATTCGACGACTTGATTGAAAAACTAACAAAATAAATTAAAGCCCCGCGGCAAAATTGCCGCGGGGCTTTTGTTAGGTGTGAGAAACCCGCTTACATTGCAGGTCCTGTGGTGGACGCAGTATAAACTCTTGCTCCCAGCTCTTGATTCAAAGCGTAAAGACCTTTCGCGTCGTGACCGAAAAGCTCGAACTTTCTTATCATATCCTCGGCGTTCTTTTCTTCCTCGCCCTGTTCCTTGATGAACCAGTCCAAAAACTGCATAGTCTTAAAATCGTGCAGCTTGAACGCTTCGGCGTAGATGTTGTTTATGAGCGAGGTAACGTACTGTTCGTGCTCGTAACCGAAAGCGAGGGGGTCGTCGTGCTTCTTTGCAACCTTGTCGGGCTTGGCGATAGCGTCGAACGTTACGCGCACGCCGTTGTCGATGAGATAGCGGCGCATCATCATTGCGTGGTCGCGCTCCTCCTGAGCCTGAATCTGGTACCAGTGCGCAAATCCGTCGAGACCTTCCGCCTCGTAGTAGTTCGCAAAGTCGAGGTACAGATACGCGGAGTAAAGCTCCTTGTTCACCTGAACGTTAATGAGTTCGGCTATTTTCTTGTCAATCATTTATTTTGCCTCCAAAAATTTGTTCACGTATATTATAAACTCATTTTAAAAAATTTCAACGCAATTTACACAATATTTTCCATATTGTGGTATAATAAATTCGATGGAACGCATTGTCTTACACTCCGATCTGAATAATTTCTACGCTTCGGTCGAGCGCATTTTAAATCCCGAGCTTGCAGGCAAGCCCGTAGCCGTCTGCGGCAACGAGGAGGAGCGGCGCGGAATAGCTCTCGCCAAGAGCGAGGAAGCGAAAAAATTCGGAATAAAGACGGGCGATACGGTTTGGCAGGCGAAGCGCAAGTGCCCCGATATAGTAATCGTGCGCCCGCACTTTTCCGAGTATATGAGCTACTCGCGCAAGGTAAAGGCAATCTATGCGCGCTACACCGATTTAATCGAGAGCTACGGCATAGACGAGTGCTGGTTGGACGTCACGAAATCGACCAAAATCTTCCCCGCGTACGACGGAGAAATGTACGTGGAAGCGGGCGGCGAAAAGCACTTTTCGGACGGTTACCTGCGACATATAGGCGATGTAATCAGGTTTGCGGTCAAAAACGAGCTCGGTTTGACAGTGTCCGTGGGGGTGTCTTTCAACAAGATTTACGCCAAGCTCGGCTCGGACTTGAAAAAGCCGAACGGCACTTCGGTCATATCGGTTTTGAACTATAAAAACGTCATATTCGGATTGCCCGTAAAGGAGCTTTTGATGGTGGGCGGCGCGACGGAAAGTAAGCTCTGTCAGATGGGTTACACGACGATTGGCAAGCTCGCCGCGGCGGACGACGGGAGAATTATAAAGGCGCTCGGCAAGTTCGGACAGACCCTCTTAATCTACGCGCGGGGCGAGGACGATACGCCCGTACGCGCGCTCGGCGACGACAGGGAGTTGAAGTCAATCGGCAATTCGATGACCTGCCCGAAAGATTTGACCGACTACAACGACGTAAAGCGCACTCTGTACGTTCTGAGCGAGAGCGTGGCGGCGCGGCTGAGGGAGACCTCGTTAGGGCTTGCCGACACGGTGCATTTATGGGTGCGCGACAGTAAGCTGAACGGCTATCAGGTGCAGAAGAAGGTGCGGCACACCTGCCTTTGCGGCGAGATTGCCGAGCACGCATTTTCGCTGTTTACCGAAAAATTCAAGCCGCCGTTTGCCGTGCGGGCGCTCGGCGTTACGGTGTCGGGGTTCGACAAGGGCAGCTCGCAGTTGACCTTCGACGAGACGGCGGGCGACTATGCAAAGCGCGAGCGCGCAGAGAGGTGCATAGACGAAATCCGCAAAAAGCACGGCTACGCGGCGGTTCAGCGGGGTATTATAGCAGAAGATCCGACCGAGATGCACGACGATATAAAAAACAGTCATCTTATTAAGCCCGCCCGCTTCGACGACAACGGCGAGGACATATAAGTCACGCTTATAGCCCTTATAATCAGTTACAAGGGCGTATTTGTTGACAACAACCTTTAAATTAACTATAATTTAAAATGTTCAGAAATTTTTTAGGAGTACACAGATGAATTTACCCGAGAAGTTCGGCGAAAACGTTTTCAACGATCAGGTGCAGAAAGAGACGTTGCCCAGCGAGGTTTACAAAGCTTTGCGCGCAACCATCGACGCGGGCAAGCGCCTCGACGTATCCATTGCGGGCACGGTAGCTTCGGCAATGAAGAAGTGGGCGGTGTCAAAGGGCGCAACCCATTACACGCATTGGTTCCAGCCGCTCACGGGACTGACCGCGGAAAAGCACGACAGCTTTATAGAACCGGAGGGCGACAAAGTAATTATGCGCCTTACGGGCAAGAGTCTGACGGTCGGCGAGGCGGACGCTTCTTCCTTCCCCTCGGGCGGTTCGCGCGTGACCTATATGGCGCGCGGCTACACCGCGTGGGACCCGACTTCCCCCGCGTTCGTCAAGGAGGGTACGCTGTACATACCCACGGTATTCGTATCATACACGGGCGAAACGTTAGATAAAAAGTCGCCGCTTCTGCGCTCGATGACGGCTATCGACAAACAGGCAAAGCGAATTTTAGCGCTGTTTGGAAGAGAGTGCAAAAAGGTGTCCACGACGGTAGGACCCGAGCAGGAATATTTTTTAATCGACGAAGAGGAGTATATGCGCCGCAAGGATTTGCGCCTGTGCGGCAGAACGCTTTTCGGCGCGCCCGTATCGCGCGGGCAGGAGCTCGAAGACCACTATTACGGAATGTTAAAACCGCGCATAGTCGACTTTATGCACGACCTCGATAACGAGCTGTGGAGCTACGGCG
>CAMWWH010000002.1 GCA_947177975.1 uncultured Clostridia bacterium
GTCTATTTTTGCATAAAATAAGAAGGTAAAAAGCGGTTATTGCAACTATAAGTAATTTTTATAGAAAATAATTTAAGTTAACGCGTTATAATATTTTGCAATCGTCTGCTTTCTATGTTATTATAGTATAGAATGAGAAAATAGGGTCATAGTCTGTTTTCGTAGGGAAAAGCGCGGATTTCGATACGGTTTTGCATAAAAACCGTAAAATACGGCGGTTTACCGAATGGAGAATAAATAATGAATAAATTCAGGAAAATCTTAATCGGACTGATGGTTGCGGCGGGAGCGACGTGTCTTGGCGGCGCGGCGGCGTGCAATAATAACGGCGGCGATGCGCCCAACTATTATCAGCTCGACCTCGAGGGCTTCGGAGTTGATATCGTCTTTCAGGGCGAGCTTGCCGAGCCTGACGCAAGCGGCGAAAGCTTCCGCTTCGGCGGCAAGGTAAAAGAGGGCGTAGACGTCCGCTTTACGGTGCTTGTCGGCAATCAGGCGCAGGGTACGCCTACGGTCAGCCTCAATTCGGAAACGATGGTTGCCGAGGACGGCGTTTATTCCTTCACGATGGAGAGGGACTCCAAGATTTCGATAACGGGGCTGAGCGCGCTGTATACTCTTTCGTTCCCCAAGTCGGAGGAAATAACCTCGTCCGACGGTCAGATTTACAGAGAGGAGCGCAGAATTAAATTCTACGACGAAGACGACAACGAAATCACCGACGACGTTCGGGTTGTCGGCGGCTCGGACTACACTTTCAAACTGTGGGTAAGCCCCTATTACAACGACGATTTTACGGTGAGCTGCGGCTTCGACGTGCTCGAAAAACAGGACGTCGACGGCTTTTACTCGACCTACACGCTCAGTAGCGTGGGCAGTAACGGCGAAATCAACGTGACGGGACTTACTCAGCAGACGTCGTTTGCCAACTACGGCGACGGCGAGTACGGCGACGGCACTGCGGAAAATCCCTACAAGCTGAGCAAGCCGATTGATTTATTCTATCTTGCTTCCATAATCAACACCGACTATTACAGCGGATATTTTTCCAATCTGCACTACGAGCTTACCGCGGACATCGATATGGGCGGCGAACAGATTTACGTTATCGGCGACAACTCCACGTCGTATTCCGCGTTCTGCGGCACGTTTAACGGCAACGGTCACACTATAAAGAATTTCTATATCACCGACGAGGTTTACGACCAGGAATCCTACGCGCGCGAATATCTGACCTACGTAGGCTTGTTCGGCTATTCCGTAGGGACGATTGACGGCAATACGCAGCTTGTTTCCGCGGAAATCAAAAACGTCACGCTCGAAGATTACACGGTCGAGGTTCACCCCGCGACTGCGCAGGCGGGCACGTACGTCGGCTCGGTTTTGGGCTACGGCATCGGCACCGAGATTTCGGGCTGCAAAACGGTCAACGGACGTATTTCGGTTATTAACGACAACAACCAGATAGTAAACGCGGGCGGTATAGTAGGCAGACTGCAGGGCGCGTACGGCACTACCGCCGCGGGCACCGTTTCGAGAGCGGCTTTCGTGCGCTCGTGTTCGGCGGACGTATCGGTACAGGGTACGGGCAGCCCCCATTCGGAGGGCGGTATCGTCGGTTATCTGATATCGGCTGACGAGAGCGCGATTGCATACGTCGTAAACTGTCATTCGTCGGGCGCGGTCACGGGCGGTATGCGTGCGGGCGGCATCGTCGGTACGATGGGCAGATTTACTTCCGTGGCAAACAGCTATTCGACGGCGCGCGTTTCGGCGGAAAACAATATAGAAGGCCTTATTTACGAGGAATTCAGAGGCGCGTATGCGGGCGGCATTGCGGGCTACGCCGAAGAAAACACGGTGTTGAGCGGCTGCTATGCGGCTAACGGCAACCTGAGGGCAAACAGTACGCACGGCGCTTCCTATTCGGCGACGGGCGCGTTCGTCGCAAGCTACGCACTGCCCGACGCGGCGGCTGCCGATTACTATCAGCTTATAACGTTCAACAATCAGGAAAACGTTTCCTCGCCTTCCGAGAGCACGTTCACGGCGCTCGGCTGGAACGAGAGCGAGTGGGATTTCTCGGGTTCGCTGCCTACGCTTAAAATTATGCAGGTCGGCGGCGACGACCCTCTCGATACGCTTCGCAGCTTTACGGTCAAGACGGTGAACGGTTCTACGACGGTCAAGACGGCTACGGTTTCGGGATATACGGCAATGGCGGACTGGTACGTCAAAGCGAACGGCGTTCCCGAATACGCGGAGAGCGCAAGCGGACGCAGCTGGGGCTATTACTTCGACGCGGAATTGACTAAGAAAGTACCCTACGGCTTCGTACCCGTACAGGCTGAAACTCAGTTATACTTCGGCTATGCGGATTATTCGACGGTTGCGGGTACCTATTATATAGAGAAAACGACCTACTCCGACGGCGCGCAAATCACGCTTACAGCGGACGGCGTAGCGCAGATACGCAGCGGCGGACTTTACTACGAATGTAATTATTCGTACAACGGCAAGACGGGCGATAATATCGTAATTTACCGCAGCTGTCTTGCGGCGCTTTCCTACGGCGAGGACGAAATAAACGGCGGTTACTTCGCTTACGGCGGTACGGTCGGCGGCGGCGTTCTCGAACTTAAAGCGTATCTGACGATTGTGGATATCACTTCGGAATCGGAATATATCTCTTATATTTACCCCACGGAAACTCTCCGCGCCGTAAAGCTGTACGACGGCTTCGTCTACGGCGAATATAAGAATACGAACGGCGTGTTCTACGTGTTCAATAAAAACGGCTCGGGAGAAAGAAAGCTGGGAACGTCGTCCGAGGCGTTCACGTTCGCTCCTGCAAACGGCGGCAACTACACTATAACCTTCGGCGGCGGAAGAACCGAAGCGGTCACGCTTACGGGCAACGGAACGGTCGACACAATCAATAACGTTGCCGTATCGAAAATCGACGGCTTCAAGGGAAGCTGGAAAAAGTTCGCCAACTCGACGATGGTATTCACCTTCGACGGCGAGGGAAGCGTATCTCTCGGCGGCGGTACGGCGGTTAACTATACGGCGGTCAGCGGCGGAGTAGGCTTCACAATCGACGGAGTTCAGTATAAGGCGACGCTCAATAACGGCAATTTAGTAATAAACGGCGAGAACTATTACGTAAGCGACAGCTTTACGGGCGAATGGTATACGCTTGCGGAAAAAGAACAGATTTCGATTTCCCTCGGCGGCGTAAGCACGCAGGGCTACGGCAATGCGGTTATATCCTACACGGGCAACCTTTCGCAGACGGTTGAAGCCGAGTACGATTTGTTCGAAACGGACGGCAACACGCTTCTCAGAATTTACGTGGGCGACAGACAGTACGGCGAACTCAGCTACACCGCGTCCTCGAACAAAGTGAGCGGCTCGTTCTACTCGATGCTTTACAGCGAATACCGCTCGTACGAATTCGACATTTACGATATCTTCCGCGGCGTGTGGGCGGGCGTATCCGACGGCTTCGATACGGTTACGTTCAACGGCAGAAGCGCGAGCGCAGGCGGCGCAAAGGTGACGGTAAAGACGGCGGGCAACGTTTCCAAAAACGGCACGTACGCGCTTACGAGCGGCACGGCGGGCACTATGACCGTGGGCGGCTCGACCTACAATATAGAATTTAACGAAAAACTCAACAAAATTACTTTCACGGAAGCCGCGGAGGGCGGTGCGGCGGATAATCTTGCGCGCCGCGACGGCTGGTACGGCGTCGTTCTGTACGACGGCGACACAAGCTACGTATTCGACGGCAAGTCAAATCTGACTGGTAAGGTAAGCGTGTCCGACGGCACCGAGCTGAGCTATACTTTGACGAACGGCGCCGCGACTATGGGCGGAAAAGCGCTTACTCCGACGGCAAGCGGCTTTACCTGGGACGGCAAGACGCTCGTGTTTAAGACGGGCTTTGCGGGCGAATGGTACGTTTCGGCGACCGACGCAGCTATGGTTATAACCGAGGTCGACGGCAATATGACCGCAAACGTTGCGGGTCAGACTTACGTCTACGACCCCGCGGCGAAGACGCTCACGCATACCGAGGGCAGAAACGTAACGACGTTGAGGCTGAAGAGCAACGGCGTCGAAATGAATATCACGCGCACGGTTAACGGCGTAAGCAGTAATTCGAACGGCATAAAGAGCGATAGGGCGGACAGCTGGAGGGGTACTTATACCGCGGTCGACGGTTCGAGCTGGAAGTTCGACGGTCTGGGCAGCAGCGTATTCGGCGACGGTGCGGCAACGTACACTCCCGCAAACGGCGCGGCGGTCAAATACTCCTACGTAATTAACGAACGCGGAATACCCTTTATCACGGCGAACAGAAATTTCATATTCACCGCGGCTGAAAGCGGCGACGGGGACGTGTTCGTAAAAGACGGAAACAGTTACAAGACGGTGGCTGTCGACAGCTACTACGGAAGCATAGCTATGATTGCGGGCGACCCCGACACTTACTTCTTCGACGGCAACTCGACCGTCTGGGTAAAGAGCAGCGACGAGGCATTGTATACCCGCAAGGCGTACAATTACGAAGTGATTACGTCCAATCTGTGCGAGATTATCGACAACGACGGCGTAAGACACAAGGGCAGAGTCGTCGAAGAGGGCAGAATAAACAGATTTACGATTACTCCTCTCGACAGCTATTCGACGGAGGACGGCGTGACCTATGCGTTCAGCTGGACGACGGTATGGCAGGTAGAGGGCGCGACCTATACCTTGGCGTACAAGTTCGTAGCAACCGACGTCGAGAACAAATACGAACTGACCGACGGTGAAGGCAACAAATACGACGCGGTTGTCAGCGGCTCCGCGATTACGATAACGGCGGTCGAAGAAACAACCGAACAGGCTTAAAATTTAAGGAACGGTAAAAAATGAAGTTTAAATTTACGAGGGCAGTCCGCCGCAGAGCGGCGTGTATAGGTCTGAGCGCGGTAATGTGCGCAACGTTTGCCGCGGGGCAGTTGACGGCTTTTGCGGCAAAGAGCGGCAGCGGTCTGAACGCGTCCGCCGACGAGAGCTACAATCTGGATTTCGAGAGCGCAAACGGCAAGATAGACCTTACGCAGATTAAAATAGACAATATGTCGAAGGACGTCATCAAGGACGACGGCGTTTCGGCAGACGTGTATTCGCTCACCCGCACTCTGATTGTAACGTTGGAGGGCGAGCCCCTTTCCGAGCGCGCTTACGCGGGCAAATCCGCTCGGCAGGAGATTGCCGACGAACAGCAGGCGTTTTTATCCGAACTGAGAAGGGCGGGCGTCAGCTATAAGTTCAGAAGCAGTTATTCCTCGATAGTCAACGCGGTTGCAATCGACGTTAAGCTTTCGGAGTACGCCAAAATCAAGGGCTTGAAGGGCGTGTCCACCGTATCGGTCGGCTCGACTTACGCGCTTCCCAAGACGGTTGAAAGCTCGGACGGCGTTCAGCAGAATTCGAGTAATATCTACAAGACGGGTATATATAACTCTTCCGAGTACGTAAACGCGGGCTTCGACGGCAGCGGTATGACGGTTGCTATTCTCGATACGGGTCTGGACTACACCCACGAAGCGTTCAGAAGCGCGCCCGCAGGCACTAACGGAATTTCGTTTACCTACGATTACGTAGACGACAAAATCAACAACGCGGAGGCGGCTTCCGCTACCGAGCCCGTTCCTTTCTCATCGCTCAAAAATATCGGCGCGGGCACGGACGACGTATATATTAACGAAAAAGTTCCCTTTGCTTTCGACTACGCGGACAGGGATACGGACGTATTCCCCTCGTATTCGCAGCACGGCACGCACGTTGCTGGCATAGTTGCGGGCAAGGCGGACAACTATACCGATAAGGACGGCAACGTTGCAAACGAACCTTTCCGCGGAGTTGCTCCCGAGGCGCAGCTCGTTATCTGTAAGGTGTTCACGGACGACCTCGACGACGAGAGCGTGGGCGGCGCGGAGGCGGTCGATATTCTCGACGCGCTCGAGGACTGCTACAACTTAAACGTAGACGTAATCAATATGTCGCTCGGTTCGAGCGCGGGCTTCTCTTCGAGGGCGCTCTGCCCCAGCGGAGCAAGGGAAGAGGACGAAGAGGGCTACCTCATGAAGAGCGTTTACGAGCGCATAAGGAATAAGGGTATATCCCTTATCGTTGCGGCAAGTAACGATTTCTCGGCGGGCTTCGGCAGTGCGTTCGGTACCAACCTCACCTCCAACCCCGATTCGGGCACGGTAGGCTCGCCCTCGACCTTCACGGGCGCAATGTCCGTTGCCAGCGTTAACGGACAGTATTCGTCCTACCTTATAGCCAACGCAGTTGACAAGAACGGCAACCCCGTAGAGGGCGGCGGCAACGCAATCTACTTCGAGGAATCGCGCAACGAGGATTCGGAAGCGTACGATTTCGTCGACGAAATGCTCAATCTTTACAATCAGAAGAACAATCTCACGGGCGCAAACGCAGTCGACACGGCTACTTTCAGATACGTAGTTATCCCCGGCACGGGCGAAACGACCGACTATCTTCCCACCGTAAAAAGACGTTTAAAGCGCGACCCCGATAATCCGAACGAAATCGTAATCGCTATCGTAAAGAGAGGTACGAGCCAGTTCAAAGACAAGATTATGACGGCAATTCACCAGACGTACAGCGGTGAGGACGTCGGCGCGGACGCGGTAATTGTCTACAACAACGTATCGGGCACTATAAGAATGTCGCTCGGCGATATGCGCGAGCACGTGCCTTCGGCGTCCATACCTCTCGACGCGGGTCTGTTGCTCACGGGCAACGGCACCAAGACCGAGGGTACGTTGACGGTATCGAGAAATTACAACAACGCGGGTCCCTTCATGAACGACTATTCGTCCTGGGGTTCGACGCCCGATTTGAAATTGAAGCCCGACGTAACCTCGCACGGCGGCGAGATAACCTCGGCGGTTGCGGGCGGCTATTACGACGAGATGAGCGGCACCTCGATGGCGTGCCCCAACCTCGCGGGCTTCGAGGCGATTTTCAAGGGCTATCTCAAAAACAGCAACTCGGAAAATATCAAATCGCTGTGGCAGCTCGACGACGACCCCGAAATCACTACGGCGGAAGCGTTGAGGCTGACTAAGCTTACAAATAATATAGTAATGAGTACGGCGGTCACGGTTTACGACCAGAACAAACTGCCCTACTCGCCGAGAAAGCAGGGTGCGGGTCTTGCGACGCTTGCAAACGTGTTCGGTACGGGCGCGTATCTGTACACCAAGGACACGGCGGACGTCACCGACCCCGACAGAATGTGCGAGGACGGCAGACCCAAAGCCGAGCTCGGCGACGACCCCCGCAAGAGCGGCGTATACAATATAAAGTTCTACGTCAAAAACTTCGGCGACAAAGAGCTTAAATTCAATACCAAGAGCATATTCATGACCGAAACGGTCGGCAAGGACGGTATGTCGGTTGCCGAGATGGCGTATCTTCTGGGCGGCAGCGCGCAGTGGACGGCGGGCGGTGTTAGCGTCGGCGAGGGCGGTGAAATCACCGTAGCCGCGGGCGCAACTCAGGAAATCGCGGTAACGCTTACCCTTTCGGAAGCCGACAGGGAATATCTCAAAAAGTTTACGAACGGTATGTTCGTCGAGGGCTTCTTAAAGCTCGAAAGCGCAACCGAAGGTCAGTGCGATCTGACCCTTCCGTTTATGGGCTTCTACGGCGACTGGAAGGCTGCGCCGATGATGGACTTGTCCTGCTTCGACATTGCCAAGGACGCAAAGAACACCGCACTCAAAGACGAGGACAGGGCGCAGCCCCGCGTTTGGGCGACCCAGCCTTACGGCTATTATGCGGGTTACAATTATACCATTCCCCTCGGTTCGTTCCTCTATATACAGGACGAGGCGAAGGAGCACACCGCCGACTACGTTTACGTGGACGAGGAGCACATAGCGGTTTCGCGTGATTTCGGCGAGTTCTACGGCGACAACAACGCAAGCAACTATCTTACCACGGCGGGAATAAAGACGCTGTACGCGGGACTTCTGCGCGGCGCGGAGGTCGTAACATATACACTGACCAACGTCGACACGGGCGAGATTATAGCCGACGAGTTCGGTAACGAAACGAGAGTTGTTTACCGCGCCAACAAGTCGTACGCGGGCGGCGGCAGTTCGCACCCCTCGCAGGTGCTTTTAGAGCTTAAACCCGACGAAATAGGTCTTGCGGCAAACGGCAAGTACAGGTTGGATTTCAGCTTCTACTTCGATTACGACGACTACAAGGCGTATATAGACGGCGACGCGGACGCGTTCACGTATATCGACGAAAACGGCAACAAGCAGACGCACGGCGTTTACAAGGACAACGTTTTCTCTATGAACTTCTACGTCGACTACGAAGCGCCCGTGCTTGTGGACAGCCGCATAAGGTTCCAGAACCTCAAAGACGAATCCAACAAGGACTATCAGAGAGTTTATCTCGACCTCGATATATTCGATAACCATTATCCTCAGGCGGTAATACTGTGCTATGCGGATACGGAAAACGCGTCCAGCGTCGAGCTTACCGAAATCAAGCTTGCGACCGAGTACGTAATACCCATACTCAATCCCCGCAAGAACACAATCAACACCGTATCGGTAGAAATTACCGAATTCTACGAAGATTACAGGGGCAAGCTGTGGGTGGAAATCGACGACTACGCGCTCAACCACAACACTTACAGTTTAAGCCTCGACTATATGAGGACGACCTCGGTTGCTCCGAGCGACTTCACTCTGACGCTCGACGGCAAACCCGTTACGACCGATTACAATCACCCTATAACGGTACAACAGAACACGACGGTTAAGTTCGGCGTACAGAGCAACGACAGCTCCAAGACCAACTGGGATTTGTCCAACTTCGACTGGGCTACGAGCGACTCCTACGTTGCAAGCGTCAAGAACGGCGAAGTATTCGGTGCACACGCCGAAAGCGGAGCGGTTACGCTTACCGTAAGAGGCGGCGTAGGCGCGGACGGCAGACAGACCACCAAGACGGTATATATAAAGGTTGTAGAAAGCGACGTAACACTCAATCCCCTGACGGCAAAGGCGACGTTCGGCGTCATAGTCAACGGCGCCGAGGGACTGTCCAAGGCGGAGGGCATGGTAGAGGTCAATTCGGGACAGAAGTTCAGACTTACGCCGGTTATCGACCCCTGGTACTTCCCCACGGACGATATAGTATGGGTATGGAACGCCGATTCGGGAGCGAATAACCCCGAAAGAGCGACCGTAGACCAAAACGGCAACGTGACGGTAATCTACGAGGGCGAGTATTCCGAGCAGGTAACCGTAACGGCGACGGCGCATAAGGGCACGGCGGACGGCGAAGAGATGTTCAAAGCCGAGGTGTTGCTGTCTATTCAGCCCTCGTTCACGGTTACGGGCTCTTCGGTTACCAAGTACCGCGGCGCGGGCGGCGTGCTTACGGACGAAATAACTATCGGCAATCAGACGTTCGAAAACGTGCGCGTGCTTACCTTCCCCGAGGATATGTCGGCAAACCAGATAGGCGAAAGAGCTTTCAGGGACTGCGAGAACGTAGAAATCATTATAATTCCCAAGAGCGTTGCTACCATAGACAAGAGAGCTTTCGAAGGCTGCGTAAACCTCAAAGCGGTATGCTTCGTGCAGAAGGACGCGCTGGATATTCCCAACTCGGCGCTGACGCTTATCGCGGAAAGTGCGTTCACGGGCTGCACTTCGTTGCAGGTTGTAGACCTTTCGAACTGCAAGCTGTTTACCGTTGCGAGAACTGCGTTTGCGGGCTGTACGGCGCTTGAAGAAGTAGTCAATATGGCGGCAGTCGGCACGGCTTACGACGGCGCGTTTATGGGCTGTACCGCTCTTGAAAGCGCGGATATTTCAAGACTGCACGTAGCGGGCGTATCGGTGTTCGACGGATGCAGCTCGATTTCCTCGATTACTACAAGCGACTATTCGGCAATCGGCACGTATATGTTCCGCGGCTGTACCTCGCTTACAAACGTAATAAATATCAAAAGCGCGGTTATAGGCGCGGGTGCGTTCTCGGGTTGCAGTAATCTCGGAGCGGTAAATTACTCTTATAACGGCGAGGCTGTGCGTTCAATCGGCGCGCGTGCGTTCGAAAACTGCCAGTCGCTCACAACATTCACCGTTACCGGCAAGGAGGTTGCCTCGATAGGCGATTACGCTTTCCGCAACTGCTCACAGCTCGGCTCGTTCGATTTAAGCAATGTAGCTTCGATAGGCAACGGCGCGTTCGAGGGAGTGCCCTCGGTAACAAAGGACGGCGCGGTCATAAAGGACAATAATACGCTCGTGCTTGCTCCCACAACGGTTACAGCCGCGTTCGCACAGCAGCTGGCAAGCGGCACTATTACCGCAATCGGTCCCAACGCGTTCTCCGCAAGTCATATGGCTACGGGCGTAACCTCGCTCGATTTAAGCAATATTACTTCGATAGGAAACGGCGCGTTCAGGGGTCTTACGGGACTTAAAAGCGTAACGCTCAATTCAAGTCTTACGACGATTCCCGCATACGCTTTCTACGGCACGGGACTTACGGAAATAACAATTCCTTCGAGCGTTACGGCGATAGGCAGCTATGCGTTCGCGGATTGTTCGGCGCTTGCAAGCGTCAATCTGAGTACGCTTACCGACCTTACCGATATAGGCGCGGGCGCGTTCCGCGGCACGGCTATAACGACGTTAAATCTGCCGAACAGCGTAAATACAATCGGCGACGGAGCGTTTGCGCTCTGCGAACAGCTCACCCAAGCGACTATCAATTCGGTAAAGACGATGGGTTCGTTCGTGTTTGCGCTCTGCCCCAACCTTACGACGGCGGTATTCGGCGACGAAGCTCAATCGACGGGCGACTATACGTTCGCAACCGTGTATTTGGGCTATACTGCCGACAGCGCGTTGACAAGCGTCGAATTAGGCGGTAAAATAAAAAGGATAGGCGAGGGCGTATTCGCCTACACGCAGCTCGAAAATAACAACTATATCAACGGTTGCGACAAGCTTACGCAAATCGATTTAAACAACGTGACCGAAATAGGCGCTTACGCGTTTGCGGGTTGCAGTGCGCTCGCTACGGTGACGGGTATCGAGGACGTGGAAATTATCGGAAGCTACGCTTTCGAAAACTGCACCGCGCTCACCTCGGTTAACCTTACCGCTATTAAAGAAATACACGCGTGCGTGTTCCAGATGGCGACAAGCCTTTCGTCGGTTACTTTGGGAAGCGGACTCGAGGGTATAGGCGACTTCGCGTTCTTCGCGACCGCGATAAGCTCGGTAAGCATACCCGCAAACTGCTCGTATATCGGCAGTGCGGCGTTCGCGCGCAACCAGAGCATTACCGCGATAGAGGTAGACGACGGAAACGAAAACTATTTCGACGAAGACGGCGTGCTTTACAGATATATCGATAAGGCAAACGAAGTTTACGAGCTCACGGCTTATCCTCAGGGCAGGCTTGCCGAGCTTGCGGACGGCACGCGCACTTATACGGTACTCGAAAACACCGTATCGCTGTACGCGTTCTCGTTCTACTTCGTTCCGTCGACGAGCGTAAGTAAGATAGTATTGCCTCACACGCTGAACGTAATCGGACACAGCGCGTTCCTTTACAGCGGAATAATGACCTTCCGCTTCGAGAGCATAGAAGCTCCCACGCTGTTGCAGTCGGCAATGGACAGAACGATTGCCAAGAACCAGCCTTCGAGTAACTCGTTCTTCTACACCAACTTCGGCTATATTGTCAACCACATTAAAAAGCATCCTACGGACACCGTTACCGAGGTAAGCACGCTGTATATACTCTATCCCTCCAACGGAACGGGTTACGACAACTATATATACAACGGATTCTTCGGCACGAACAAAACGCAGTTCGGGGAAATGCCCGAGGACAGCACGAGGGAACTGGTCAATATAATCAAAGACCTTTACGACGTTGCAACCATTAAGGGTTGGAAGGTCGGCACCGACGACGAGACGGTAAAGGAATTTGCCGAAACCGTCAAGTACGCCCACGGACTGTACAATTCGTTAAAGACGGAAGCTCAGCTCGACTACGTAGGCAGCGAAAACGTAAACAAGCTCTTCGCGGTTGAAAGCGCGTTGGTTGCTATTAAGCCGTCGTTCGGCTTGCAGACCAAGATAAGCGACGTCGCGGTCGACGCAAGCTCTACGCACCGTGCGCAGTACGTCGAGGGTCAGAGATTCTCGTTGAACGGCGTCAGAATACTCGTCACTTACGACGACTATTCGACCGAGGTCGTCGGCGCGGCAAACAATTTCGTGCTCAGCGCCCGTTACGACAGAGAGCTTACGGGCAACGACTCGTTCGTAACCTTAGACGGCGTGGGCAAGTACGCGGGACTCAGCGCAAACGTAGAGATAACCGTTTTCGAGGACGCGGGTGCGGAAATCCCGTCCGATAACGGAAACAACGGCGACGGTATACCCGCGGGCGTAATCGCGGTGATAGTCGTAGGTGCGGTAGCGGTCGTTGCGGCGGCGGTTGCGGCAGTGCTCATAGTGCTTAAAAAGCGCAAGACGGCGGCGGTAAGCGGCGAAGAACCCGATGACGACCAGACCGCGGACGAAGACGATAATCAACAGGAAAACAGCGGAGAAGACAAAACCGATGACTAAGAGATTAAAGGTTTACTTGCTAATAGCTTTTGCGGCGGCAGGCGCGGCGTGCACGCTTGCCGGCTGCAAGATAGGCAGACCGGGGCGTGCGGAAATACTCGCCGGCTACGACAGTCACGTTACGTACTACTCGAACGGCGGGTCGTTCAACGATTCGTCCACGACGACCGTAATGGAGATATACTACAAAGCCGGCAACGAAGGCGTGCCGTTCTTCAACGTTACCAATAAAACGAGGGAGTACGGATTGGACGTCGTACGCCGCGGCTACAACCTGATAGGCTGGTACGAGCCCGAGCGTTACACCGCAGAGGACAAACCCGATTCCGAATACGTAGAAGAGGGCGATATAAAGTTCGTAATAACCTACGTTCCCGACGCTAACGGCAATATTCCCGAAGACGCGGGCGAAGGTTTGGGAGAAACCGTAACCGAAGCTGTATTCCCCTTAAAGAACAGCAACGGCAGCTATATCGTCGACAGCACTAACGACAGACCCGTGTTCGCGAGAATGAACAATGACGGCAGTCTGAAGGACGAGCAGATTTTAGAAGCGCGCGTCACCGCCGTACCCGACGAAACCAAGCTTGTAGCGGGCTTTAACGAAGAGGATAAAGAGGTCAACAACCTCACGATAATGCGCGACGACTCGAAGTACGTGTGCGCCGCGTGGGAGCGTGCGGCAAGTATAAGATACAACCTTATCGTAACCGACGAGAACGGCAACGTTTTAGCCGACGCGGATAAAGACGACCCTACCTACTACAAGGTTTTCGACAATGAAGGAAACGAAGTATCCAAGTATAAAAACGAAGACGCTATCGATTTGCTTCCCATACACGGCGATACGGTAACACCTTTGGACAGAGCGCCTCTGGAAATAAGCGGACTGACGTTCGTGAGAACGTATATGGACAAGGCTCTGACCGAGCGTGTGCACAGCATACCCAAACCCGAGAAGACGGAAAAGGATAAAGACCCGATAGTCGACGTTTACTGCCGCTACGTTTTGGGCGACTGGACGGTAGTTACCGCCAAGAAGGTTATCGAGGTGCAGGCGGATTACGAAAGCAGAATAAAGACTATGTTCAGCGGTCTGTGGAACGCGGACAGCAAGTATCTGATAATAGACGATATCGACTGTACGGGCTTCTCGGCGTTTCCTTTAAAGAAAATACCGCAGAGCGGCAACGTAGGTGTTGCGGCTTCGAATGCGACCATAGTCGTTGCGGGAAGCAAAGCGCTGACGATAAGCAACCTCAGCTTTGCTATAAGCGGCGATATGAATAACTGGGATACATATTCCATATTCGGCAGAATAGGCGAGTCGTTCAAGGTCACGGGCGCGGGACTGATATTAAAGAATACGACCGTAACGTTAGCCAGCGCAACCAAGCCCTACAACTTCTATGCAATCTGCGAGGCGGCGGATACCGCGGCTTCGGCAAACGTAAATCTGACGATAGATACGGTTACGGTTACGTATCAGCTTGCAGAGGGCGGAATGATAAACGGCATGCAGAGCGGCGGCACAGTTACTCACTGGATGTTCGGCGGCGCGGCAAGCGACCAGGCGTTCCTTACCCAGTTTACGGGCATAAAACTTGCAAGCGGCGATAACAGCTCTATATCCGAGTATGTGCAGCAGCCCGAACAGCAGGACTAAAAAAATTAACGAAGAATAAGCACTTTTTCAAGGAGGACCATTGTGAAAAAGATTTTTAAAGCATTGATGTGCGCATCCCTTGCAGGCGTAATATCCGTCGGCACTATCGGAGCGGTCGGCTGTAAGAATGAAGGCGACCCCGGTTCGGGCGTCGACCTCAGCAAGCGCGAGTACCGCAATTCCGAAACGCAGCCTTTAAGACTTTCAATCGGCGCGGTTGACGAGAATTTCAATCCCTTGTACTATACCTCGCTCAACGACGGCACGATAGCTAACCTTACTCAGGTCAGCTTAATCACGTCCGACTCGGAGGGCAAGCTCTCGTTCGGCGAAGACGAGCCTACGGTTGCGCTCGACTATCTCGAAACGTATTATGCGGCAAACGGTCATACGTTGGCGACGGGCGACGGCAGAACAGTCCAAAAATACGGCGCGGACGGCGATACGTCGGGCGATATCAACGGCAGCACCACGTACGAGTTTTTAATTAAAAAAGGTATGAAGTTCTCGGACGGTCACGACCTCACGGTTATGGACGTACTGTTCAATCTCTACGTCTATCTCGACCCTCTTTACAGCGGTTCGAACACGATATATTCGACCAAAATTAAGGGCTTGACTGCGTACAGAACCAACACGCCGGGCGCTCCCGACGACCTTGCGGGCGACGCGACGGATACTGCTCTCTACGTAAACGCGGACAACCGCGTTACGGCGCTTTACAAATGGGCGGACGGCAAATTGCCCACCTTTGACGCAAACGACAAAGCAAAGGCAGTTAAGCTTTATAAAGAAAAGCTCGAATCGGACTGGAACTCCATCGCAACGGGCTATGTCGAGGCTTACAAAAATTATTATTTCGACGAAGCCTGGAAGGCGTTCTTATACGAGGAAGGCGCAATTAAAGACCAGATGGTTCAAAATGAAAACGGCGCCTGGACGCAGGTTAAGGACGAGAGCGGCAAATATCTTACCCAAATCGACCCCGACCCTGCAAACGGCGGCGCAATTTCGGATATCGGACAGGAAATTATCGCTTATATGCAGGATGAAGTTTCCGCCGCGGCTATTGCCGAAGAAATCGCCAAAAACCCCGGAATGAAAGAGGAAGTCGCAAAGCTTAACCTTCAGAAGAAAGCGGCGATAGAATATATTTACGACGCGAATACTTCTCAGGAAGGTATCAAAAAGATACTCGGCGACGGTTCGTTCTACGGCACGGTTTTAGACGAGTTCTATAAGGAAGAGGTTTCCAACAAGGTAGCCAACCAAGGCGGCAAAAAGGTCGACAGAATAGAGGGTATAACCGTTTCGCATACAGGCGACGCAGAGCATAACGGAACGTTTAACGGTAAGACTTACACGGAAGACCACGATATCTTAAAGATAGAAGTAGCGGGCATCGACCCGAAGGCAAAGTGGAACTTCGGCTTCTCCGTTGCTCCCATGCACTATTATTCGAGCACGAACTATGAAGGTAAGGACTACGTTGCCGCGGCAATGAAGGACTATACGGACGGCAAAGTGTACGCGGGTACGGCTACCGAATTCGGCGTAGAGTACAGCAATACGGGCTTTATCGACGACGTTTTAACCTCTGACAGTAAAAAGGGCTTACCCGTAGGAGCGGGCGCTTACAAGTGCTGCACGTACAGTTACGGGCAGAGCGGACTTACTGCGGGCACGTTCTTCTACAGCAATACGGCGTTCTTCGAGAGAAACATCTATTTCGAAACAATGGGTGCGGAAATCGAAAACGCAAAGATAAAGTACGTAACGTATGCGGTAACGGACGACGATAAAATCGTAGATAAGCTCTTAAAGGGTGAAATCGACTACGGCGAGCCCATAGCAACCGCGGTCAATAAGGCTGCCGTAAAGGGTATGGCTTCGATAGACTTTAAGACGGGCGGTTACGGCTACGTCGGCATCAACCCCAAGTCGGTGCCCGATATCACGGTAAGAAGAGCAATAATGATGGCGTTCGATACTCAGGAAATTATCGAATACTACGGTCAGGACCTCGTAGACATCATATACAGACCCATATCGAACACGTCGTGGGTTTGGGATCACGTCACAAGACCCACTGCCAAGGACGCTTACTATAAAAAGGCTGCCAACGCAAAGGCTATACAAGATTATATCGAGAAAGAAAACGGTTGGCAGTTAGTCGGCAATACCTGGTACGATAGCGACGGTAACGAAGTGAATCTCACCTATACGTTCACCATTGCGGGTCAATCGGTAGACCACCCCGCTTACCATATGTTCGTAGCTGCCGAAGAGGTACTTGAAAGGGCAGGCTTCAGTATTTCGGTAGAAACCGACATAAGAGCTTTGCAGAAGTTAGCGACGGGCAACCTCGAAGTGTGGGCGGCGGCTTGGTCGTCGAGTATCGACCCCGACCCCTATCAGATTTACAGTATCTATTCCAAGGCGTCCAGCACTAAGAACTGGAACAAGGACGGCATACTTAAAGACACTATCACGTATGCGAAGGAATACGAGATAGCGCAAAAGCTCAACAATAAGATTTTGGCGGGCAGACAGACGCTCGACGAACAGCTCCGTGCAAACATTTACGGTCGTTCGGTCGGTTCCGATTTGTGCGCTCTCGACCTTATAATGGAGCTTGCGGTCGAGTTCCCCACCTATCAGAGAAAGGATTTGTGCGTATACAACGGCAACGTGCTCGACAGAAGCACTATGACGAAAGATCCTTCGCACAATATGGGACCCATAGCCGAATTGTGGAAGTTATCCTATTTCGTACGTCCCGCAAACGAAGAACCCGCAGAATAATAACAAATCTCCACGGAGTAAACAATGGTAAAGTATATAATCAAAAGATTACTGCTTGCGGCACTTATACTGCTCGGCGTATCGTTTATTCTGTACGTGCTGATGAGATGCGCGCCCAGTAACATTATCGCCGACCAGTATATGGAAACGCATAAAGATCTGCCCGATGAAGAGAGGGCGAGAAACCTTAAAGCTCTTCTCGCAGCGTACGGGCTGGACGACGACTCGTTTTTCGGCATATTGAAGGGCTATTTTATGTGGTTCGGCAAATTCCTCCGCGGAGATATGGGCAGGTCGTTCTCGCGCAGTATGCCGGTTGAGGAAGTTATCGGTCAGTATATGTGGCTGTCGTTCGGCATTTCGTTCGTGGCGCTCATACTCGAAATGTTAATCGCGATACCCCTCGGCGTAAAGTGCGCGGTCAATCAGTACGGCAAGCTCGACTACGTGGCGACAGTGCTGTGTATGGTCGGTATAGCGTTCCCGTCCTTCTTCCTCGGCAATCTGTTTATAAAATGGTTTGCGGTCGATTTGGGCTGGTTCCCTATAGACGGCTTGACGGGCAACTATGCGGTAGGCAGCAGCAATTTTGAAATTTTCCTGCATAATATATGGTGCCTTATACTGCCTATGACGGTAATGGTGCTTTTGAGCATCGGCGGACTTATGCGCTACACGCGTACCAACACGCTCGAGGTTTTAAACGCCGACTACATAAGAACGGCGCGCGCCAAGGGACTTTCGGAAAGTAAGGTCGTGTATAAGCACGTATTCCGCAACACGATGATACCTTTGGTTACGCAGTTGTCGTTCACGCTGCCCACTCTATTCGGCGGCGCTATGATAACCGAGCAGGTATTCAATCTGCCCGGTATCGGTAACATCACCTATCAGGCTATGCTCAAAAACGACATATTCCTCGTTCTGGGCTACAATATGTTCCTTGCCGTGCTTACGGTCATCGGCGTTCTGCTCGCGGACATTATGTACGCGGTAGTCGACCCGAGAGTAAAACTTGGCAGGTAAGGAGGTGCGTTATGGAAGAAGATAAGAAATTAGACGGTGCGACCGTCGCGGAGGCGGAAGTCGAAACTGCCGTTGCCGCGACTAATCTGACCGAAAATGAAAAGGGCGACGATTTACACGGCGAAAACCTGACCGAAAGGGCAAAGGTACTTTCGCCCGGAATGACCGTTTTAAAGAGGTTTTTCCGCTCAAAGCTGTCGGTTATCGGCTTGGTGACTATCGTACTTTTGTTTCTGTTTGCGTTTTTGGGACCCGTATTTTCGCCTTGGGCGGCTAACGGCGGCACGGTGCTCGATTACGACCCTTCGCGCGTAAAGGAAATCATTACGCCTACGTCGATTATGTACGAGGTAGACGGCAAGTCCTATCAGGCGATGGGCATAGTCGTAAGCATGCCAAGAAGCGTCAAGCTCGGCGATATCAGCTGGGCGCACTGGATGGGCACCGACGATATGGGTTACGACGTATTGACGCGTTTAATGTACGGCGGCAGAGTATCGCTGACAATCGGCTTCGTCGTAGTAATCATCGAAACTATTATAGGCGTAATTATGGGCGGACTTGCGGGCTATTTCGGCAAGTGGGTCGATAACCTCATAATGCGTATAGTCGATATTTTAAGCTGTATACCGACAATTCCCATAATGCTTATTCTGTCGGTTATTTTCACCGAGAGCGGCTTGGGCAACAGTATTGCAAAGCTGTATTATATGATGATGGTGCTGTGTCTTATCGGCTGGGTCGGTACGGCGCGACTTGTGCGAGGGCAGATATTATCCCTGCGCGAACAGGAGTTTATGCTTGCGGCAAAGGCGTCGGGACTGTCTACGTTCTCCAAGATATTCAAGCACCTTATACCCAACGTAATCCCGCAGCTAATCGTATCTATGACGCTCGGCTTGGGCAGTATAATTCTGACCGAGGCAACGCTCGGCTTCCTCGGTATAGGCGCGCCTTTGGGTACGGCAACCTGGGGCAGCCTCATCCAACTTGCAGGCAAGAGCACGTTCAGGCAGTACTATCCCAACCTTTGGGTGGGCGCGGGCGTGTGCATAACGCTTGCGATACTTGCGTTTAACTTTGTCGGAGACGGCTTGCGCGACGCCTTCGACCCCAAGATGAAGAGGTAAGTATGGCTACAAACAAGGATAAAAAGCATTACATATCCCGCTCGGAATCGCGCGCAATCGCAAAAGAAAATTCGAAGGCAATCCGCCATTTCGAAAAACAGAAAAAGCGCCGCGCCAAGCCCGAAGAATACACTACGGAGATGAAGGACGATAACAACATTATCGAGTTCGAGGACCTTCATACCTATTTCTTCTCGGACGCGGGCACGGTTAAAGCGGTAAACGGCGTAACCTTCTCGATACCCGCGGGTTCGACCGTCGGCGTCGTAGGCGAATCGGGTTGCGGCAAGAGCGTAACCTCGCTCTCGCTGATGCAGCTTGTGCAAGCGCCCAGCGGACAGATTGTAAGCGGTTCGATAAGATTTAAAGCAAGTCTTTTTAAGCGCGACGAGCGCGGGCGGAAAATTCCCGTTTACGAAACCGAAACGGACGAAAACGGCGAGGAAAAGGTAAAGCTCAACGAAAAGGGCAAGCCGATAATCAAGAAGAACTCTCTCGGCGGCAACGTTTACGAGATGGAGGACAGAGTAGTCGACATCGCAAAGATGCCGACGGAGCATATGCGCTCAATCCGCGGCAGAGAAATCGCAATGATTTTCCAGGAGCCGATGACGTCTTTAAACCCCGTGTTTACAATCGGCAACCAGCTCGACGAGGTAGGACTTCTGCATATCGAGGGTATATCCAAAAAGCAGGTCAAGGCGCACAGCATCAATATGCTTAAAATGGTAGGCATAGCCGACGCAGAGGGCGTGTACAAGAAGTACCCGCACGAGCTTTCGGGAGGTATGCGCCAGAGGGTTATGATAGCGATAGCGCTGTTGTGCAACCCCAAGCTGATAATAGCCGACGAGCCGACGACCGCTCTCGACGTTACCATTCAGGCGCAGATACTCGACCTTTTAAGGGATATAAAGCACAAGATAAACGGCTCGATAATGCTCATAACGCACGACCTTGGCGTGGTTGCCGAAATGGCTGACTACGTCGTGGTAATGTACGCGGGCAGAGTAATCGAGATGGGTACGGCGGAGGACATATTCGATAATCCTCTTCACCCTTACACGATAGGCTTGCAGAAGAGCAAGCCGACGGTAGACGGCGAGGTGGACAAACTGTACTGTATTCCCGGCTTCGTTCCCAACCCCATAAATATGCCCGACTACTGCTATTTCCGCGACAGATGCGAAATGTGCAAGGAAAAGTGCGCGGGCGAATACCCCGGATACGTGCAGGTATCGCCTACTCATAAAGTGGCGTGCTATCTGTACGAAGAAACCAAGGAGGACGGTAATGGACAATAACGAAAACGTTGTTTTGGATAAGCCCGCAGCGGGCGAACCGCTCCTCGAAGTTAAGAATTTAAAGAAATATTTCACCGTAGACACCAACTTTTTCGGCAAACCCACGAAGTTTTTAAAGGCGGTGGACGGCATTTCGTTCACGCTGTATAAGGGCAAGACGCTGGGCATAGTCGGCGAGTCGGGCTGCGGCAAGTCGACGATGGGTCGCTCGCTTTTAAGACTGTACGACGGCGTCGAGGGCGAAGTTCTGTTCGAAGGTCAGGACGTAGCAAAGCTCAAAAACCGTGAGTTCGATAAACTGCGCCCCAATATGCAGATGATATTTCAGGACCCGTACGCGAGCTTATCGCCCCGTCTTACGGTCGGCGAAATCATAGGCGAGTCGGCGCGTCAGCACAAGCTTGTCGACAGGGCGGGCTTTCACGACTACGTGCTGAACGTAATGAATATGTGCGGCTTACAGCCCCACTATTTCGAGCGTTACCCCCACGAGTTTTCGGGCGGTCAGAGGCAGCGTATCTGTATTGCGCGTGCGCTTGCGCTCAAACCCAAGCTTGTCGTCTGCGACGAGCCCGTATCGGCTCTGGACGTATCCATTCAGGCGCAGGTAATAAATATGCTCATCGAGCTGAGGGAAAAGCTCGGCTTGACGTATATCTTCATCTCGCACGACTTGTCGGTTGTCAAGCACATATCCGACGACGTAGGCGTTATGTATCTGGGCAACATAGTCGAGTACGGCAGTAAGGAAAGCATTTTCAGCAACACGCTGCACCCTTACACCAAGGCGCTTTTCTCGGCTGTTCCCGTGCCCAACCCTCACGTCAAGATGAACAGAATTATGTTAAAGGGCGATATTCCTTCGCCCGTCAACCCGCCCAAGGGCTGTAAATTCCACACCCGTTGCGAGCACTGTATGGAAATCTGCGGACGTATTGCGCCCGAGTATAAAGAGGTCGAAGCGGGACATTTCTGCGCCTGCCACTTATACAACAGCGCCGAGGACACCGAAAGACTGCTCGCTCAGGCGGCTATCAACGAAGAGGAAGAGAAAGCCCGCGCGGAGAAGGAAGCCAAAAAGCCCTGGAACGTTGCAAAGGCTAAGGTGGTCGAAACCGCAAACAAGGTTATAAAAAAGCTCAGAAAAGAACAAACTGTTGAAGAAGCTTCCGAAACCGAGGTTAAATCGGAAATTGACGAAACCGCACAACTTGAAGACGTAAATACCGATAATGGCGAAAAAGAATAAAAAACCCGACGATTTGGATATGGAAACGACCTTTGCGGATATGAACGTAGAGGGGTTCCGCTGGTACGATCCGAGCTTGAAAAAGCGCAAGGCGAGCGGAATGAAAGAGCATAAACAAAAGGTATCCCGCAAGGAATACTGGATGATGGTTCGCGCGGCTTTCGCGGCTTACGCGCCCGTGTTCCTGATTGTAATCTGCGTGTTTATTCTTATGGGCGCAATAGCCTGGCTGTGGGTAGGATAAAGAAAATCAAAAAGCTCTCCGATAGGGAGAGCTTTTTTTATTAATTAAGCCATATATAGGGGGCAATTAACCCAAATCCTTAATCATAAGGCGGATAATCTCCTCGTCGGTTTCCTTCATACCCACGCGGGCAAGGTCGGAAACGTTGTCGATAGTGCTTTCCACGCCGTGGCATAAAATGCCGTCGCCGCCGTAAAACTGACTGCCGCGCTTGTACATTTCGTAGCCTAAAAGTCCCGCGTCGACAGCCGAGGCAATCTTTGCGGCACAGCTCGACTTAGCTCCGTCGCATATGAGTCCCGACGTTATAGCCAGCGCGTTGACAACAGTGTGGGCAATCTCGTCGAAGCCGCCGCCCAAAAGGTAGGCGACGCCCGCACCCGCGCCCGCACCTGCGGAAACCGCGCCGCAGTACGCCGACAGTCTGCCGATCCCCGTCTTCAAATGAATGGTGATAAGGTCGGAAAGCGCAACCGCGCGCAACAGTTTTTCGCGGGGGATATTCATTTTTTGAGCGTAGACGACGATGGGAAGAGATGCGGTCATACCCTGATTGCCGCTGCCCGAAACGATTACGACGGGCAGAGAACAGCCGTTCATACGCGCGTCCGAGCCTGCCGCCGCGGTAGCGCGTGCAAGGTTGTGCACGCCGTCGCCGAAGCTGTCCAGAAGTACTTTGCCCACGCGCGCGCCGTAGTTACCCGTCATGCCCTCTTTTGCAATCGCCGAGTTGTACTCTATCTGCCGCGAAATAATTTCGTCTATATCTTTAATATCGACCGTGTCGGCGAACTCAATTATGCCTTTGACAGAAAGACATTCTCTGTCGGTCATACCGTCGTTGGAGTTCTCCTGGACGACCTGCCTGTCCACAAGCTTTTCGCCGTTTTTGGAAATTTCCACAACGTTTGTGTGGTGACCCTCGATACGCGCGTAAGAGGTGTCGTCGCCCGCAAAGAGGCGGATACCTATGTCGAAGATACATCCGCTGTCAGCCGCCTTGATTGTGAATTGGGTGGCGGATATGTAGCGTTTAATATCCGAAATATCGCTTTCGGTGATTGCGGAAAGCACTTCGAGCTTTTTATCGTGTCTGCCCGCAACTATGCCCGCGGCAGCCGCGCTCGTTACGCCTTTCAGTCCGCCCGTGGAGGGCACGATAACGCTTTTGACGTTCTTTAATATGTTGCCCGAAACGGTGATTTCAACGCGGTCGGGCAGAGCGCCCAACGCGTTCTTCGCAAGCGCCGCCGCATACGCGATGGCTATGGGCTCGGTACAGCCCATAGCGGGCAGAAGCTCTTCTTTTAAAATGTTCAGATAGTCTGTATACAACTTTTTATCCATAGTAACACCGTATAGATTATATAGTCAATTGCCAACCTTTGTCAAGCGGGAAAATGTTGACTTTGCGCGCGCGCGTTGATATAATATATTTACTAATGAAAGAAAAAACTTGCAAAACCGTGCGTTTAAGCTACGGAATAATATTCGGCGTATTCACCGTCGTGGTGGGCGCGCTGTTCATATGGCAGGTGCTGTCGCTGTATTTTACGGGTACGGCGGAGGGCTATTCGGGCGACGTTTTCACTCGCGGCAGAGTGGTGGAAGCGCTCTCTAAAATAGACCTCTTTTTCTGGCTGTGGATTGCGGGAATAGTCGTCGGCTTCGTGCTGTGGGAGGTCTTCCCAGTAAAGCAAAAGCCGCGCAAAATCTGCCCCGACTTACAGCTTGCGCGATTAAACAAGCGTATGCCCGCTACCGCTCCCGAGGGCTTGGAAGGCGAGTTTAAGACGATAGCTCAGGCTAAAAAGGTAATATTTGCGCTTCAGTGCGCGGCGTGGGCGCTGTTCGGCGTTGCGTGCGTTTACGGATTGGTGTATCTGTGCATACCCGCAAACTTCCCCAACAAAAACGTCACGCACGAAATTTTGGAAATGGTAAAGCATATATTCCCCTGCGTATTCGCGGGACTGCTGGTTATCTGCGGCGCGGGAATTTACGAAAAGTATGCGGTTAAAGCAATGCTGCCTCTCGTGCAGAAGGTGACTAAGGGGCAGAAGCCGCAGATTAACACTAAGAATAAATTTCAGACGGCGCTTGCGGTGCTCGAAAACAAGTGGGTGATTTTGGGTATCCGTATCGCGGTTGCGGTGATTGCCGTAGCGTTTATAATCTGGGGCGCGTTGAACGGCAATGCGCGTTCGGTATTTATCAAGGCGATAAATATCTGTACCGAATGTATAGGGCTGGGCTGATATGAAAAAGTTTTTTACTAAGGTTAAAGATTGGTTCGTCGCCCACAAACCCACCAAGCGCAGAATTATTCAGCTTTACGCCGCACTGCTTACAAACGCTAATTTAAAGGGCTTTGCCACGGGTAAGATTTATACGGGCGATACGAAGAAAATGTGCGTGCCCGGACTGAACTGCTATTCCTGTCCCGGAGCGGTAGGCGCGTGCCCCTTGGGCGCGTTGCAGGACAGCCTGGCGCAGAGCGGCAGGTCTGCTCCGTCGTACATACTCGGCATACTGCTGTTGTTCGGTTTGCTTTTGGGCAGGCTTATCTGCGGTTTTCTGTGTCCGTTCGGACTTATTCAGGAACTGTTGTACAAGATACGCACTCCCAAGCTGAGGAAAAACCGCTTTACGCGCGTGTTATCCTATTTCAAGTACGTTCTGCTTGCGATAGTGATAGCAATTCCCATTATCTACGCGGGCATACCGTCGTTCTGTAAGTACGTGTGCCCCGCGGGAACGTTCGGCGGAGCGGTATCGCTTCTGTCCAACCCCAACAATACCGACTTCTTCGGTATGCTCGGCTATCTGTTCACCTGGAAGTTCTGCGTACTGGTCGTGGTGGTGGTTGCAAGTATATTTATATACCGCTTCTTCTGCCGCTTTATCTGCCCGCTCGGCGCGATATATTCGCTGTTCTGCAAAATTTCGCTTTTAGGCGTCAAGCTGGACAAGGACAAGTGTATCGACTGCGGACTGTGCGTGCAGGGCTGTAAAATGGATATAAAGCACGTGGGCGACCACGAATGTATCCAGTGCGGCGAATGTATCTCGGTTTGCCCCGTACAGGCGATAAGCTGGAAGGGCAGTCAGATTTTCTTAAGGAACACGACCCCCGTCGGACAACCCGCTGTGGCGGAGGGCGAAAAGATACAGCTTTTGGAAATCGCCAAGGCCAACGCAAGCGGCAGTGTGACTGCAGCAGAAACGGTAGTTAAAGAGGAAGCGGCTGGTGGTGCGACCACAGCGATGACGGAAGTTGAAGAGGAAACGGCTGTTGCGCAGGTCGACGAAAAGCCCAAGGGCAAAAAGTTACAGGCGGTAAAGACTGCGTTTAAAAAGCCTCGGTTTGTAGTCGAGTTCGTTGCCTGGGTGCTTGCGACGTTGTTGCTCATAGGAGCGATTATAGGGTACGCAGTAACCAAAGACAAGAAGATTATGGTATACGCCGTGGGCGACAAGTGCCCCGAGTTTATCCTTTCGACCTACAAGTCGGACAACGACGTTGAAATGGTAAGCACGTACGGCATAAGTAAAGTGACGGTACTCAATTACTGGTACACCGATTGCGACCCCTGCAAGGCGGAATTGCCAGAGTTCGAGGCGGTCTACGAAGAGTATGACGGCGCGATAGATATGTTCGTAATACACAGCTATGCAGCCATACCTCAAGGCGGCGTTCAGAACTTCCTCGATACGGCAAAGGACAAGAACGGAAGGGCCTGGAACAGCTATAAGTTAGTATTCGCGCAGGACACCGAAGAACTCAACACCTACGGAATGCTCGGCGGCAAGTACGCGTTCCCTATGACGGTTATACTTAACTCCTCGGGAAGAATTACTTTCGTAAGGCAAGGCAGTTGCCCGGAGGATATATTGAGAAGCGAAATAATTAAGGCTCTCGGATAATAAGAAATAAAAATAACGCCCCGCGGCGAATGCCGCGGGGCGTTTAAATTATCGTTTTAAGACACCGTTATTTTAAGTTCGTAATTACCTTTTCCGTTAACAGTAATTTCGCAGTCGTTCTTATAACCTTTAACGCCTATTGCGTGGAACACAAACTGCGTTACGTTGCCCGCTTCGTCTTTGTAATTTGAAACGGTGGGAAGAGCGGCGAAAAGCTCGTTTACCCTTGCCTGCGAAAGGCTGAGCTTACCGTTTGCGTCGGGATAAATGCTTGCAAGAACGAGGGGAGAGCACGCACCGTCCGGCAGACAAATCTGAGTTGCCACTTTGCCGCCTTCCAGATTGCCGTCCGTCTGTCCGTTTAACGCCTGACCTGCTTTATCGCCGCCCTCGTAAACGATAGTGAAGTTGTAGTCGGACGAGGTGTCGCCGCTGTCGTTGCCGCCGCAGCCGACGAGTATGCAAGCTATTGCCGCAGCCACGGCTATTACCGCAACCGCCAAAATTTTTAAAAACCTTTTCATTTTTTTGCTCCTTAAAATTTATTTAACGTTTAATTAATTGTCCATTTTTTGTTGTATACCGCAAACGCAAGCCAGCCGTTGCCTTCGCCCATACCGCCCGACATCGTGTCGATGAGCTTGTTGAGTATGCTCACGATTTCTTTGTCGGCGGGAACGAGTCCGTAGAGCGGGTCGTCTTCTTCCCTGTTCAACGCCTCGCCCAGATATTCCAGCATCTTGGGGTGCTCGTTATCAATGCCGTTGTAAATATACTTTTTGAACGCGCCGTCTCTTATCATATATTCGAGCGTCCTGTAAGAATAGTCGACGTCGGGATTCTCTTCCATAAAGAAGCTGCTGTAAGTCATATCTATATAGACGGGCTGTTCGCGGTCGGGCTGACCGTTCTTCACCGCGTAGTAGCGGTCGTCGGTTTCGTCGTACATAACGTCGATGCCGAGGTAGGTAAGCATAGTTCTGTTGTCGCCCAAATCTATCCAGGTCCAGGCGCCGCCCGCATACGAACAAATCATCATCTTCTCGTACGTTTCGCCCTTGTACGTAATTTCGAAGTCGTAATACGACCTTGTGCCCGACTTGGTTGCGAGGTAGAGATATATCTCCTGACCCGCTTCCAAGGTCAAGTACATATTAAAGCCTTCGTACGTTTCGGTCATCATATACGCGTCGAAGTCGTTGACTTCCTCGCACATCGTCATATATTCGCCGTTTTTATCGTAAACGAGAATTTTGGGTTCGGGAGCTACGAAAATACTCGAGTTAGTGGTGGTACTTACGACCGTGGGCGAGCAACCCTCGGTGTAAGAACGTATCTGATAAACGCCCGCTTCGCTTGCCTTGAACTTGTAGTAAGAGCCGTTCTGCACAAGCTGTAAGGGGAAGTTGATAATAGCCTTGTTTCTGCCTTCCTTGCCGAGCGTATCCAGGTTTTCGTCCGAGAGATGGGGGTCGCCCTTTAAGTACGCGGTGTAAGCGTTGTACTTGGTAAGACCCTTGGTGTAGTCGACGTCCACGTTGCAGGTTGCACCGTCGCCGCCCTCGGCGTCGTGCTCCGGACCGTAGTGGTCGTAGTAAAAACAGAATTCAAGCCATTCATCGGGGTGCTGAGCGCCGCCTTCGCAGTCGGCGATAAGCGCGTCCGCCCATTCCTTTAAGGGGTCCGTCACGGGGATAAGGTAGTAGGGAGCGGGCATATAGTTCATAATAAGCACGTACGCGGTGTAAGCCTCGGTTACGTTCTTGTTGCCTATCATAACTTTTACGCTACTCGATTCGCCGTCGGGCGCCTTAACGATTTCCACGTACTTCTTTTCGGTAATGCTGAAAATGGTGGTAGAATACGTCGAGCCGTCGGATGCGGTCATAGTTTTGCCGTGCAAATCGCTCCAAGGAGTAACGTTGTTGATGGACATATAGATGATAGGACCGTCTTTCGTATCCTTGTGATAGAAGCCGTCGTCGCCCATTACCGTTTTAACGTAGTTTTCGTATTGGTTGCCGGTAGTAGTGCCCGACGCACATTCGCGCATAACGTCAAGCGACTCGGTAACCGTTTCGGCGGTTGCCTTAACGGTGCTTATATTTCTTATTTTTGCAACGTCGTCGCCCGTGCCCGTGTCGGGGTCAGCCGCGTCTTTCTGGTATACGAACGCAATGTCGACGGTCTTGTCGCGGTCGGAAACGTACAGATTGACAGTGTGCCATTTGCCGTCGCCGCCCGAGTAACCCGTAGTCATCAGCACGCCGTCTAAAAGCACGTGCAGATAGTCCGCGCCCGCTTCCGAGGAAATGAAGAAATCGAACGAGAGCATATCGTCCTTTTTCATAACGACGTTGGCGTGAACGATAGCGTAGGAATTGTCTACGTCCGTGTTGGAGGAGTAGATATAGCTGCCGTCGGCGTCAGAACCGTTGAGCCAGGGCCAGGAATAGTCGTCCTTATCGGCAGTGAACGTTGCGTTAGTGTTCTCCGAAAGCGCCGCCTGCTCCAAAAGAAGAGTGGAGGGCATCTGAACGTTGGGCTTGACGCGGTCACCGCTCGAACTGTTGCTGTTATTGCTGCCGCTGCCGTCGTCTGTCTTGATATCCTGCACGTAGCCTGACGAAGCGAAGCTGCTGAACATCTGCGCCCAGTAGGGAGTGGAGGGCTGACCGCCCGTCTCTCTTGCGGCTATCATACCGTACCTGTCGATTACGATAGTGGTGGGGTAGTTGCCTATTCCGAACGCGGTGCAAAGACCCAATCTGTCAAGCCCCACGGGGAAGGTAAGTCCGTGCTCGTCCCTCTTGCTGATGACCGACGCGTCCGTGTCGCCCATAGAGGTGGTGCAGATACCGAGAACTTCGATATCGTTTGACGTAGCCTTTCTGGAAGCGTAAGCGCTCTGAAGGTGGGGGAATTCGCCGTTGCAGGGACCGCAGGACGTAAAGAAGAAATTCAGAACGACCGCCTTTTTCGTCTGTAACAGAGTGGAAAGCGTGTGGCTTCTTCCGTCGACGTCGGTGAACGTAAAGTCCCTCATAATGTTGCCGGGAGCGTAAGAGTCCACCGTGCCCGACGCACTGATAACCTTGGAAGGTATGCGGATATTGACAGCCTCGCGCTTTTCCGCGTTGGTGGTATACGTTGTATTTCCGTTGAGGTAATAGCCTGCGGGAAGAGAGTTTTCGTCGATTTCGAGGCTGTATGCGCCGAGAGGAACGCTGAACTCGATTTTACCGTTTTTAGCTATGCCGCGCCTTACGACGGTATTGCCGTTTTTGAGCGCAATCTGCACGCCGTCGAGCTTCATACCGCCTTCGGAAGTCACGTTTACGACGTACTTCTCGCTTGTGGCGGGATTTTCTTCGCCGGAATTATCGGGATTGATATACGCGGGGTAAGAGAAGGGCGAAGTACCGCCGTTGCCCGACCCGTTATTACAGCCCGCCACGCTCAGCGTGAGCATCAACGCGGCAGCCGCCGCCAAAATCCTTGTGAATTTTTTCATAATAACCTGTTTCCTGATTGCGGGAAAAGTCCCGTAAAGTATCTTTATTTTATAATATGGTTATATAAAAGTCAATAATTTATACGTCCGTGGGTATAATTTGACGGTATAAATAAATTTTATGTGCCTCATAGTGTTAAATTATGCGCATAAATTTATATTCGTTTCAGATTTGCGGGAAGTCGATTTTTTCGAACGCGAAGTCGTCGTTGAAGTAAGCGTCGGCGGAAAGGTTAGCGCCGAGAGCGCTCATAACCTTTACAATCGTAAGCTCGATGGTCATATCGTAGACGAATATAACGTTTTCGGGTATGCCTACCATACTCGCGTAAACGCCCGCCTTGCTCATTACGGGCGCGAGGATAAGGGGCACGCCCCATTTTTCACAGTAGGCGGCGAACCTTTTGAAGTTGAGTTCCTCGCCCACGGTGCACACGGTGCCGCTGTGCGAAAGCTCGACTATGACCGCTTTGGGCTTGGTCGCCGAAAAGTCGTACACGGCAAAGTTCAAAAGCGAGCGCATGGTTATGAGCATAACCTCGTCGCAGAGCGCGTCGGATAAGGGGGGTATACGCAGGGCTTTTACTTCCTCTTTCGAAGGTAACACGCGGGAGGAGTTGTAAATTATTTCTTCGTCCTCGGTTACTTCTGCGAAATGCACTCCGAGCGCGCTGTGGTAAAAGCCGTTGATTTCGTCGGGGTAAGCGAGGCGCGAGCCCAAGTGGATTTTACAGTTTTCGTTGTCGTTGGCAAACGCGCAGTAAACGCCGCGCAAGCCCGACTTCTCGATAAAGGTAACCGCTCCCGAAAAATTCTTGACGCCGTTACTGCGCGGGTCGGTTAAGGGGTATAGCGCCGAAACGAGTACGAGGGGGATAGGTATATCGCACAGAACCAGACTGAGCCAGTTGACGGTAAAGCATAGAGTGTCCGTGCCGTGGGTGACGATAATGCCGTCGTATGCGGAATAGTCCACGCTCTTAATGCAGTCGTAAAGCGTTTTAAGGTCGCTCCTCTGCATATTTTCGCTGAGTATATTGAGGGGAGCAAGCACGTCGAATTTAACTTTATCGCCCTCTGCCGCACGGTATTTTTCAATCAACATTCTCTTGCTCGCGCCGCTCAAAGAAACGTTTTTGCCGTCGGAATCGCTTCCTATCGTGCCGCCCGTAAATATCACGCAGATTTTGTTTAACATACATATACCTCTTTTATCGTTTAAATTATATCCTTTCGGCGGTAAAAAGTCAATTGCAGGCTATTGAAAAAACCGCCGCTCTGTGCTATTATGTACGCAGGGGGATTTTTAATGAATTCATTTTTATATAACGCACCGACAAAGGTGTATTTCGGACAAAACAGCGAGGAAAAGCTCACGGAAATTATTTCGGAGAGCGGGTATAAATGCGTACTTGTACACTACGGGTGTGGCAGTGCGGTCAAGAGCGGGCTTATAAAGCGCGTGAAGTGGGCGCTCGAACACGCGGGCGTGAAGATTGTCGAGCTTGGCGGAGTTATGCCCAACCCGCGGCTTTCGCTCGTTTACGAGGGAATAAAGCTGTGCCTTAGTGAGCACGTCGATTTTATTTTGGCAGTCGGAGGCGGCAGCGTAATCGACAGCGCAAAGGCTATCGGTATGGGCGCTGCGGGCGGCGGCGACGTGTGGGACTACTACGAGGAAAAGCGTACGCCCGAAAAAACTTTGCCCGTGGGCGTCGTGCTCACGGTTGCGGCGGCGGGTAGCGAAATGAGCAAGTCGTCGGTAATAACCAACGATTATACGCAGGTAAAGCGCGGGCGCAACGCCGAGCTTTCCCGCCCCGTGTTCGCGGTTTTAAATCCCGAACTGACCGTGTCCGTGCCGCCCTATCCCACGGCTTGCGGCTGTGCGGACATCTTTATGCACACCTTGGAAAGATATCTCAACCGCGGCGAAAATCTGGAAGTTACCGACCGTATGGCGGAGGCGCTTATGACGACGGTAATCGAAGCTTCGAAAAAGGTCTGCCGTAAGCCCGACGATTTGAAGGCGCGCGCGGAGCTTATGTGGGCGGGCAGTCTGTCGCACAACGGACTTATGTCCTGCGGCACAGACGGCGGCGACTGGTGTACGCACTCGTTAGGTCACGAGATTTCCGCGCTGTACGACGCGGCTCACGGAGCTTCGCTCACCGCGGTGTGGGGAGCGTGGGCGCGCTACGTCTATAAAAACTGTTTAAGCCGTTTCCATAAATTCGCCGTGCAGGTTATGGGTGTGCGACCCAACGGCACGCGCGAGGAGCTTGCGCTCAAAGGAATAGAGGCTTGTGTGGAGTGGTTCGCAAGTATGGGCTTGCCCACTTCGATAAGGGCGTTAGGCGTAAATCCCTCGGCGGACGATTTGAAGCTTATGGCGAAAAAGTGGGCGGAAAACAACGGCGGAGAAAAGGGCAGTTGTAAAAAAATCAAGGAAAGCGACGCTCTCGCAATTTATACCGCCGCGCTCTGAAAAAAGCGGTTAATTGCGCCATATTACGGGGCGGCGTGTCGCCGCAGCCAAGTCTTTTGTTTGCGGCATATTACGGGGGCAATTTATGAAATACGAGGTAATCGGCTGGACGTATTGCGGTACGCAAGCGTATACTGTGCATAAGGATATAACCGTCTGCGTGGACAACGCGATAATCGAAGAAATCCGCAAGCACGGCTACCTTTTCGGCGGAGACGTGCACGAAAACTATTGCCCCGTTTTGAACGACGGCACTTACGTCAGCTATTCCTGGCGGGGCTGGGGCAGAATAATGGCGCTTGCCCACGGTATCGAAGACGAGCTGGGGTATATGTTTGCGTATATGGAAGACCTCACCGACCCCGCGGCGCGTAAACGTCCGAAGTGGGGCGAGGTCGACGATTCCCGCATAGTTCCCAAAGAAACGTTGACGGAAACCTTCGTTATGCGCCTTTCGGACGCTATGTTCGAGTTGGTCAAGGCGGGCACCAAGACGGTTGAAATAAGACTGTTCGACGAAAAGCGCAAGCTCATCGACATTGGCGATTATATCGAGTTCAGGAAGGTGAGCGACGAAAGCCAACGGGTAAAGCGGCGCGTGGCTGATTTGAATATATGGGAAACGTTCGAGGAGCTGTTCGAGGTAGAGAAATATCTCGGCGACCGCAAATGGGAGAAGAAACTGCGCTACCCGCCCGAGCAGGTCGGTTCGCCCGCAAACGCTACGGCAAAAGAAATGGCGGAGGCCATGTACAAATATTACGACAGGGCGCAGGTCGAAAAGTACGGCGTAATCGCGTTTATTTTGGAAGAGCCTACGCAAGGTGTAAAATAGTTTTTATAAGGAGTGCGGAATATGCGCTATACAAATCCTGTAGTAGACGGTGATTATCCCGACCCCGACGTCATACGCGTCGGGGAGGATTTCTATATGGTGGTGTCGTCGTTCAACTATACGCCGGGCGTGCCCGTCTTACATTCGCGCAATCTCGTGGAGTGGGAGCTCATCAACCACGTGTTCGACGAAATTCCGTTCGAGCGGTTCGACAAGGTGTGCGAGGGCGACGGCGCGTGGGCGCCCTCTATCCGCTATCACAACGGAAAATTTTACTGCGTGATACCCTTCCCCGACGAGGGGGTTTACGTGTCCGAAACGACCGACCCGCGCGGAAAATGGTCGCCGCTGCGCTGCTTAATCGATGGCAAAGGGATAATCGACCCGTGCCCCATATGGACGGACGGCAAGTGTTATCTTGCGGTTGCGTTCGCCAAGAGCCGTATAGGCTTCAATTCGTGCATAGGGCTGTACGAGGTCAGCGAGGATTTGACCGAGTGCCTTTCGGAAAGCTACACGATTATTTACGACGGACAAAAAGACAACCCGACGATTGAAGGTCCGAAGTTCTATAAGCACGGCGAATACTTTTACATTCTCGCGCCCGCGGGCGGGGTAAAGAGGGGCTGGCAGACGGCGCTGCGCAGTAAAGACGTTTACGGTCCGTACGAAAGCAAGGTCATATTAGCGCAGAACGACAGCTCGATAAACGGCCCCCATCAGGGCGCACTCGTCGATTTACCCGACGGCAAATGGGCTTTTATACACTTTCAGGATTTGAACGCCTACGGCAGAATAGTTAATTTACAGCCCGCAGTATGGCAAGGCGACTGGGTAATCTGCGGCGAGGTGCGCGATGAGTTTCCGGCGGGTACGCCCGTATACGGCGGGGAATATCCCGTTAAAGTTAAAACGCGTTACCGCATACCCGAAAGCGATAATTTCAGGGGGAAAAAGCTTTCGCTTATCTGGCAGACCCCCGCGAACAAGGGCGAGGGCTGGTATTCCCTCGGCGGCGGACTGCGCCTTAACTGCGTGCCGTCGGAGGAACTTTTGAACGCAGTTCCGCAGGTTTTCACGACCAAGATAACGCGGGCTTCTTTCGTTGCCGAAGTTAAGATAGAACCGCATTTTACGTGCGACGGCGACGAGGCGGGATTTGTGCTGACGGGCGAAGAATACGCCTACGTCTGCGTTTGCAGACAGAACGGGGAGAATTATATTAAGCTCAGATACGGCGACGCGGACGGCGAGGAACGCTTCTGCAATATGCCGATGCGCAAGAAAAAGGTTGTAATAAAAATTATCGTCGAAAACCATTACCACGATTTCGACTATATGTTCAAGGTGAACGGTGAAGTACTGCCGTATGCGTTCGACGGAAAGGCGGGTAAATGGGTGGGCGCAAAGCTCGGCGTATACGCCCGCAACATTGCGGGAGAGAGCGGCGGCGGATTTGCGAAGTTCAAATATTTTAAAATAAAATAAAAAAAAGAAGAGCCGTGCGGCTCTTCTTTTTGATTATTTAATTCGCCTCATAACTCCGCGTCTTCGGGGTTCTGATAGCCCTCGCCGTAAATTTCTTTTGCGGAGGAAACAATCATAAACGCGTGCTTATCTTCCTCGTGCACGACGTCGCGGAGGCGGGGATAGAGGAAGGGTTTTACGACGCAGACAAGCATAACTTTATCCTCCTGCGTGTACGCGCCCTTCGCGTCGATAATGGTTGCGCCCGTATCGACTTCCTTTAAAATGCGTGCGACAATCTGTTCGTACTTTTCGCGCACGGTGATAATGAAAATCGTCTTAGCCGAGTTCCCGCCGTACAGCACCCAGTCGAACACGAGTGTGAACACAAAGGTGGAAAGTGCGGTATAGAACAGCTTTTCGATATTGTAGCCGTTCACGAAGAGCGAGCTTGTAACGATTATCATATCGGTGACGAACGAAATCATACCCGTCTTTAAGTGGCGGAATTTTTTACGCAGAAGTTTAACGATTATGTCCGTGCCCGCGGTGGACGCGCCCATACGGAAGATAAGTCCCATACCCGCGCCGAAGAGCACGCCGCCGACAACCGCGCCGATAAGTATGGCGCTTGCGGGCGATGAGCAGTTTCGGGTTATAGGTAAAATATCAAGAACTTTCTCGCCGAAAACATATTCCCAAAGCGTCATTAAAAGCGAGGAGCTGACGGTGGCGTAACCGGTGGAAATCAAAAACTTCCAGCCGAAAAATATCAGTCCCAAAATGAGCATGGGGATATTAAGAATGACTAAAATTATACCTTGCGGTATGGGAATAAACGTGCTGAAAATAATGGATATACCCGTCATACCGCCTGCGGACAGGTCGGCGGGGGTAATAAACACCGCTATTCCGAGCGAATAGATTATACAGCCCAACGTAATAACCGCGTACTGTCTTAAAACGTTTAACGCTATTTTCTTTTTAGAAGGTTTTACAGCCGCGTTCGCCGCGGACTTGTTCAAATTGTTTTCCACATAATATATTATAAAAATTGTAGCCGTCCGTGTCAACTATCGCCCGCCGATTTCTTTACTTTTTGATAATAAAGTAATATAATGAGCAGTAATACGGAGTGGCTCAAATGGAAAAAGCGGAAAGGCAGAAAAAAAATTATACGCTCTTTACGGGCAAACAGCTTTTGTGGCTTATACTGCCCATTATTATCGAGCAGATTTTTTCGTCGTCGCTCGGCTTTATAGATTCGATAATGGTCTCGAATATGCCCGGTGACAGCACGAGCGCAAGCCTGGCGGTAACCAATATCGACTATATGAATAACCTGATTATCCAGCTTTTCTCGGCGTTTGCGACGGGCGGCGCGATAATCACTTCGCAGTCTCTCGGCGCAAAGGATTCCGACAGTGCGAAGAGCAGTGCAAAGCACATGCTTATGATAGTTATCATTGCTTCCTTTGTTATTGCGGCGCTTTCAATCGCCTTGAATTATCCGCTTTTAAGGCTTTTGTACAGCGATATCGACCCTTCGACACAGACCTTCAAGTTCCAGAGCATTTACTTTTATATAACCGCCGCGTCGTTCCCCTTCATAGGACTGTTCAACGCCTGCGCCGCGCTTTTAAGGGTTCAGCGCAAGAGCGTCGTTACAATGAGTTCGGCGGCAATCAGTTGCGGACTGAATGCGGGCATGAACGCAATATTCCTGTTCGTCGCAAAGCTGGGCGTAATGGGCGCGGCGCTCGCAACGCTTATCTGCCGTGCAATTCCCGCAGTTTATATGCTGATAATTTTGGGCGGAAAGAATAACGCCGTGTGCGTGCGCATATTCGAAAAATTCCGCTTCGATAAGCAGATGATAAAAAAGATACTCCGCCTTGCGATTCCCGCAGGCATAGAGAGTTCGCTTTTCCAGCTCGGCAAGCTTTTGACGTCGACGTTCGTAAACGTCGGTTGCTATATTCAGCCCGTTTTAGACGGAAACGGTTTGCAGGTGGTAGAGGACGGAGTCAAGAAAACGATAAACGTTCAGGCGCTTGGCAACTCGGTTGCAAACCACGTGAACAACTACGCTTCGATGGTCGGCAGCGGCGTGGGCACGGCGTGCCTTACGGTTATCGGGCAGTCGGTGGGCACGGGCGACGTTGACCAATGCAAGCATTATATGAAGAAAATGTTTCTTCTGTCGTACATAGCAAACACTGTATGCGCTGCGCTTTTCCTCGGCTTTTCGATGTTTATTGTCCGTATGTGGAACTTCAAAGACGTAACGCCCGACCAGCTTTCTCTCATTCATCAGACTGCGCTTAACTGTCTGTATTTCTGTTTGTCCGTTCAGATTGTAACGTATCCGTTATCGTTCACGACGCCCGCCATTTTAAAGGCGACCAGCGACGTCAAATACGTTATGTTCAGCGCGGTCATTTCAATGTTCCTGATGCGCGTGGGACTGGCGTTTATACTCACTACCGACAAGATTGCGGGCTTGCCTCAGCTGGGTGCGTTCGGCTACTGGATAGGTATGTGCTCGGACTGGGTATTGCGTTCGGTGCTCTTCTTGTCGAGACTGCTTACGGGCAAGTGGAAGAAGTCCTCGGGGCTGTTTAAAGAGCCCGCGGAAGTAATCGCGGCGGCAGAGGGTATTTCCTCAACGGTCGGGGAATGTTCGGGAAAAGAATTGATAAACGAAAATATCGCAAATACCGACGAAACGGACGAAAACGGCGGTAATTAAGGCATAGTAGGGGGTCAAACGATGTTCAGACAGATGTTTGAGGAAAAATATATGCGTTTTCCCGAGGGAAAGTGCAAAGCGCTGACTTTTTCGTACGATGACGGCGTAAAGGCGGATATAAAGCTTTTGCAGATTTTCGGGAAGTACGGGTTAAAGGGTACGTTCAACTTAAATTCCAAGTTGTTCGACTGTCAGTGCTGGCACGACCGAATGGACGAAAAGACCACCTTCGAAACGTTTGAAAACTGCGGACAGGAAATCGCAATGCACGGAGCGCGGCACATATTTATGGACAAAGTGCCCCTCTGCGAGGCGGTCAAGGAAGTCGTGGACAACCGTGCATACCTCGAAGAAAAATTCGGAAAAATAGTGCGTGGGTTCGCCTACGCGTACGGCGGTTATAACGAAGATATAAAGCGTATGTTAAAGGACTGCGGGGTTGCCTACGCGCGCACAACGCACTCGACTTACGGCTTTGAAATTCCTACCGATTGGTTGGAACTCAACCCCACGTGTCACCACACCGAAAAGGAGCTTTTGCCCCTTGCGGACAAGTTTTTTTCGAGCTCACCGAACGACGAATTCAAGCACCGCGAGCCTTGGCTTTTTTACGTATGGGGGCACTCGTACGAGTTCGACGACAACAATAACTGGGATATAATCGAGGGGCTTTGCAAGCGCGCCTCGGAAAGCAAGAGCGAAATATGGCTTGCGACAAATATCGAAATTTACGATTACGTGCAGGCTTACAACCGCCTTGTTTTCTCGTTGGACGGCGAGCGGGTGTACAACCCTTCGGCGGTTGACGTTTGGATAGAATTGCGCGGAAAAACGTATAAAATAGGCGCGGGTAAAACCGTTGCTTTTGATAAATAAATTTTTCGGGGGAAACTGTATGATATTAGATTTATTTTCTTTAAAGGGAAAAGTTGCGATTGTCACGGGCTCGAACACGGGACTGGGACAGGGTATTTGCAGGGCGTACGCCGAGGCGGGCGCAAAGGTCGTGGGCGTGTCGCGCAGACCGTCGACCGAGACCGAAGAGATTATCGGCAGTGAGAATTTTTACAACGTTATCGCCGACCTTTCTTCGTGCGACGTCATACCCGAGGTTATCGAAAAGACCATGGCGCGCTACGGGCGCATTGATATTCTCGTCAACAACGCGGGCATAATCAAGCGTCAGGACAGTCTGGAATTTTCCGAAGAGAACTGGGACAGCGTTTTAAACGTAAATTTAAAGACGGTGTTTTTCTTAACGCAGGCGGTTGCCAAGCAGTTTATAAAGCAGGGCGGGGGCGGCAAGATAATCAATATCGCCTCGATGCTTTCCTATCAGGGCGGCATACGTGTGCCCTCGTACACGGCGAGCAAGTCTGCAATCAAGGGCATAACAATGACCCTTTCCAACGAGTGGGCAAAGTACGGAATTAACGTCAACGCGATAGCTCCCGGCTATATGGCTACGAACAACACGCAGCAGCTCCGTCAGGACGAGGAGCGCAGTGCGGATATTCTTTCTCGCATACCCGCGGGCAGGTGGGGAACTCCCGCCGACCTGGAGGGCGCGGCGGTCTATCTTGCAAGCGCGGCTTCCGACTACGTCAACGGCTTCACATTAGCTGTAGATGGTGGTTGGTTAGGTAGATAAAATTTTTATTCGGATAACGTTCAAATATTTGATAATTTATAAATTATATGCTACAATTACTGCATAATTATAAATTTTTACGGAGTTTAATATGATAGACATATCCTTAATCGAACAGACCGATCCCGAAGTTGCCGAGGCTTTAAAGCTCGAACTTGCACGTCAGCAGGGCAATATAGAGCTGATTGCCAGCGAAAACTTCGTATCCCCCGCAGTGCTTGCCGCGGCGGGCAGTCACCTTACGAACAAGTACGCAGAGGGTTATCCCGCGCACCGTTATTACGGCGGCTGTCAGTTCGTCGACATTGCGGAAGATTTGGCGCGCAACCGCTTAAAGGAAATCTTCGGTTGCGAGTACTGCAACGTTCAGCCTCATTCGGGCGCGAGCGCAAACCTCGCGGTGTTCTTCGCAATGCTGCAGCCGGGCGACACGGTTATGGGTATGAACCTCGCTCACGGCGGACACCTTTCGCACGGCTCGCCCGTAAACATTTCGGGTAAGTATTTCAATATCGTGCCCTACGGCGTAAGCGAGAGCGAACAGGTCATCGACTACGACGAAATGGAGAAAATAGCGGTGGAGTGCAAGCCCAAGATGATAGTTTCGGGCGCGAGCGCGTACCCCCGCGTAATCGACTTTAAGAGAATACGCGAAATCTGCGATAAGGTCGGCGCGCTTATGATGGTCGACATCGCGCACATTGCGGGTCTGGTTGCGGCTGGACTTCACCCCTCGCCCGTGCCTTACGCGGACTTCGTAACGACCACCACGCATAAAACCCTGCGCGGTCCTCGCGGCGGCGTAATTATGTGCAAGGAGGAGTACGGCAAGGCGATTGACAAGGCGGTGTTCCCCGGCATACAGGGCGGACCTTTGATGCATATAATCGCGGCGAAGGCGGTGGCTTTCAAGGAAGCGTTACAGCCCGAATTCAAGGAATATCAGAAGCAGATTGTAAAGAACGCGGCGGCTATGGCGGACGAGTTCACCAAGCTCGGCGTAAAGATGGTATCGGGCGGCACGGACAACCACCTTATACTTTTAAATCTGACGGACAAGGGTATGACGGGCAAGGAGCTCGAACATATGCTTGACGAGGTGCATATCACGGTCAACAAGAACGCGATACCTTTCGATACGCAGAAGCCTTTCGTGACGAGCGGCATAAGAATAGGCACACCCGCAATGACCTCGCGCGGAATGAAAGAGCCCGAGGCGCGCAAGATTGCTCAGCTTATCGCCGAGATAATCGACAAGAAGGAAGCGGCTTACGAGTACGTAACTGCGGAAGTCGCAAAGCTTTGCAAAGCGTTTCCCTTATATGCCGATTGTGTAAAATAATTTAACAACAATGAAGCCCCGCGGCGAAAATTCGCCGCGGGGCTGTTTTTTTAATAATCGCTTTTGCCCAACAGATAATCGACGGTAACACCGAAATAGTCGCTAATCTTCCATAGCGCCGCCATATCTGGTTCAGTAACGCCGTTTTCCCAATACGAGATTTTACGTTGGGTAAGCCCAAGCTCTTTTGCAAGCGCCTCTTGCTTCAACCCTCTCTCTTTTCTCAAAGATTTCAGTCTTTCCGCAAACAAAATATTCATACTGAAATTGTAGATAAAAACCGTCTTAATTTGTTGACATAGACAAAAACTGTCTGTAAAATATAGTTTATACAAATTGTTAAAAGGAGTACTGTTTATGGACAAAAAATTTTTAAAAAAGTTAAGGGAAGAAAAGGAAGCGTATGACGAGCTTAAAAACGAGCCGCCGTTCAAGGGCGAGGAATTTGCGGAAGAGATAGCGCCGCTGTTAGACGACTATTTCGAAGGTGAATTTCAATTTGACGGAAAAGAGGTAGTATGCAAATTTGCAAACGGTCAGACATTTCTTCTTAAAGCGGAAGAAGTCAAGCAGTAATTGGAAAGCCGCGCGGCGAAATTTTTTCGCCGCGCGGCTGTTATTATTTATGATCGTCTTTCGCGTTTAACATTGCGCCTATTATGCCGCAGACAATACCGCCCACGGGGAACACTACCCAGCCGGGGTGCCAAAGGTTCCAAACGAATCCGAGCACCAAAAACACCGCCGTCGCCGTCAGCATAATTATGCCGCCCAAAGCGTTTTTCAGCTTTTCGCGCGGGGAGGGGTTGAGTTCTCTGCCCGTCACCGCATTGTATTCCGAAACGTCGAATTTGGTTTTCTGAATACCTAAATATACAAGCCCGCATACCGAAACGGCTACTATCAGCAGAAACGCCGCCGTAACGTAGCAGTAGGCGTCGTCGCCTCCGCTTAAAATTTTGTTATCTATAAGCGCGGATAAAACTACGAGCATAACTACGCCGAGTAAAATGCCCGAAACAAAGCAAGCCATAGCCACGGGAAACCTTTTTGAAAATTTTCGGACTTCGTCTTCGGTAAACACGTTTTTCATAACGGGGTGCGCCCTTCTGAACCTGTCGTGGTCAATGCCCGAAAATACAAACAGAAATACCGCAACCGCAGTGCACGCAAGCACGGCAACCGCGCCCATTGCAGCCACAAGGTTTGCTGTTTTGCCGGTTAGCGTCTGCGAGTATCCCGCTAAGCCTACGCATGCCGCCACGCCCAGAATAATCAGGAATACGCCCAGCGCAATTCTGAGAGAAAACCCGTCCATATGCCGCGCAAAACCGTGTTCGTCGGGGGATATATGCCATTCAATACCCGTTTCCGCGTCTTTTTCGATTTCCGTCTGGCGGGTTAAATCGCCGCGCAGTAAATCGTCGAGCGATACGTTGAATTTGTCGCAAAGAGCAATAAGCTTTTCCGTTTCGGGGTACGCCTCGCCCGTTTCCCATTTCGAAACCGACTGCCTCGACACGTCCAAGCTGTCGGCAAGATCCTCCTGAGTGATACGGTTTTTCTTTCTTAAATAATACAGGTTTTCGGCAAACGCCATTTTGTTTTCCTCCCGCAATTCGGTTTTTCGTAAGTATTGTAAAATCTGCGCGGAAAAATATCAACCAACTTGCGTTAGCAATCGAAATTATTCGCGCAACTTGCGGTTGCATTTTTAAAAATTAAGTGAAATAATTGTCGAAAGCATTGTAATTTTTTCGGCGCGGTGTTATTATCCCGATTATGAAAATAAAAATTACGTCGGATTCGACCTGCGATTTAAGTAAAGATTTAATCGAAAGTAATGATATCGGAATATTTCCGCTCACGGTTGTTCTCGGTGAAAAAAGCTATAAGGACGGTGAAATTGCGCCGTCGGATATTTTTACGTACGTAAAAGAAAACAATCAACTGCCCAAAACGGCGGCGGGTACGTCGGAAGAGTATGCCGATTTTTTCACCCGCAATATTGAAAATTACGACGCGCTGATACATTTCAACATATCCTCGCAGGCGTCCTCGTCGCACTCGGCGGCTTGCGTTGCGGCAAAGAATTTCGGCGGCAAGGTGTACGTTATCGACAGCCGCGCTCTGTCGACGGGGCAGGGACTTTTAGTGTTGAAGGCGTGCGATATGGCGCAAGAGGGACTAACCGCGCAGGAAATCTGCGAAAGCGTTAACGCGCTGAGGATTAAGGTCAACACCTCGTTCGTTCCCGACGCGCTGGACTATCTGCACAAGGGCGGTCGGTGCTCGCTTGCGGCGCTTATCGGCGCGCGCGTTTTGAAGCTACACCCGATGATATGCGAGAACGAACAGGGTCAGCTCATAGCCAAAAAGAAGTATATGGGCGGAATGGAGCGGTGCATAAAGACCTACGCCGCCGACCTCAAAGCGGCTTATCCTGCATACGATAAAACACGGTGCTTTATAACTCACAGCTCGGCGGATAAAGAGCTTGTAGACCTTGCAAAAAACTTAGTCGCGGAGTATTTTGATTTCGATAAAGTGATTGAAACGGTCGCGGGGAGTATAGTCACGAGCCACTGCGGAAGGAACACTCTGGGTATTCTTTTCATATCCTTGTAAATTTTTCTTGACAATTCAAAAACGCGGAAATATAATCTAACTACAATTTAACGTTCTTTGGGGCGGGGTGCAATTCCCCACCGGCAGTAAAGTCTGCGAAGAGTTTTTAAAACTCCCGATACGGTGTGATTCCGTAACCGACGGTTAAAGTCCGGATGATAAAAGAATTTTAAAGCGGTAATAATATCGTTTTGTTTGCGCTCCGAAAATTTTTCGGAGCGTTTTTTATTGCGAGGTGAATTTATGGAAGAGCAAATTAAAATGAGCAAAGGTCAAGCGTTTAAACAGTACTTTACGGCGACGAGGATATCCTTCCTTGCGGTGTTTACCGCGCTGTCGTTTATTCTTCGGCTGCCTTGGTTCGAGTTTTATATTATCCCCGCGGTCAGCTTTTTAAAGGTTGATTTCTCGGGCGTGTTCGTGATGATTGCGGGCTTTGCGTTAGGACCCGTCGCGGGCGTAATCGTAAGCGTGCTCAAAGAAATTCTGTACGGGGTCGCGTTCTCGCAGACGGTGGGAGTAGGCGAGCTTGCAAACATTCTGATTATGCTCCCGTATATTCTTATCCCGACTATCCTGTACAAGAAATTCAAGGGCATAAAAGCCGTGCTAATAGCCATAGCGGCGGGCTGCGTGTGTCAGGTTGCCTGGTCGGTGCCCGTCAACTATCTGCTGACCTTTCCGTTCTATCTCAATCTGTACGCGCATATGCCGTGGCGCGCGGGAATGGACTTTTATCTTACGGTATGGTACTGGGCTTTCCTTTTCAATTTCGTAAAGACCGTGCTGATATCGGTTGTCACTCTCATAATCTACAAGCCTCTTTCGATGCTGATTAAAAAGACCAACGAGAAGTTTGCCTCGGTAAAGCGTAAGAAAACAACAGAATAAAAAAATAAGCCCCTCGCGGAAATTTTTCCGCGAGGGGCTGAATTTATTTAATTATTGGGATTTGTGGGAACGGGTATCATAATATTGCCGTTGTCGCCCGTCACGACCTGAGGCAGCTTGCCGTCCCATTTTGCGAGATATTCGAGGTATTCCATATACTCGATTAACAGCTTTTTGGACGCTTCGGCTTCCGCACCGGTGCCCCATTCGATTTCGTAAATAGTTTCCTCGCCCTCGGTGGTAGAGGTCACGGTATAGCCCATCGAACGTGCAAGTTCGACGATTTTAATCTTGGTTGCGTACGCTTCTGCGGAGGCGATTAACTTCTGAGCTTCCGCGTCCGCCTTGGCGACTTCGATTTTCGCTTCGGCTTGCTTTTTGGCAACTTCCAATTCCTTGTCGGCGTTGATAATCGCCGTTTCCTTTTCGTACTGCGCCTTCAGCTTTTCCTGTTCGGCAATCATCTTGTCCTCGACCGTCTTTTCGAACGCGGCGGTAAAGTCTATGTTCGTGAGAACGACGGTGTTAATGGTCGCATAATAACCCTTGTCGATTGCCGCTTTAACCGCTTCTTCGACTTTTTCGGTTGCCGTCGCGCGGTTTTCGATAACTTCCATTGCCGAGTAGTCGGCAAGCACGGCTTTGGCTTTGCCCTCGGTCACACTCTTGATTTTGACCGAAAGAGCGTCGAGGCTGCCGTAGTTGTTGGCGATTTCCAAAGCTCTGGCTACGTCCATCTGGTACTGAACGTTGATTAAAATGTCCATCGACTGACCGTCTTTCGAGTAGGTGTTCGCGTTGATGTTCAGGTTCTGCACCTTGGAATCGTATCTGTCGTACTTTTCGGTTATCCAGAAATCGAAGTACGTGCCCGCCGTACGTACGGAACGCGCTTCGCCGAGGTGCTTGACGACGGCGATTTCACCCGCGTTGACGGTGTGAAAGCTGAAGGGGATAAACAGGAAAAGTATAAACGCAACGAGCGCCGCGCCCGCGGACAAGCCGCCCGCAAGCGGTTTTCTGACCGTCGCGCCGCCGCTCCTGCGCATAGCAAACGGTTTTTTGCCCGTGAGAAAGAGTACGGCTAAAGCCGCGCAGATTACGAAGGCGATTGCAAAAACAAAACCCAAGATAATTCCGATTGTCATTGTTGATAATCTCCTTAATATTTTTTACAAGTATATGATAACAGTAAAATGCGGTTTCCGTCAATGCACAAATTCTGTAAAAAATACGAGAAAGTCGCGGATTGTTCAGCTTTCGCGCCCGAGGATAAAATCAACTCGGCAATCAAACTCGTCGGCAAGGTCGATAATGTTTTTAAGCGTGGGCTTGTGTTCACCTCTGAGCCAGCTATAATATGCCGTCTTTGAAATTTTAGTTCCGTTATAAAAACGGTAAGAGGAGCATTTGAAATGCTTTTTCAAAAATGCAAGCTGTTCTGAAAATGGCGGGCAAGGCTTAAAAATCAAATTTTGTTTTTCCGTTTCTCTGCCCAAAAGAAAGTCTACCGAACAGTTATAATAGTCGGCAATTTTTAATATAGTTTCTACGGTTGGTTCGCGCTCATCGTTCGAATAGTAAGTAAGGCAAGACGCGGAAATACCTATTTTAGCGGCAGTTTCTTTAAGGTTTAATCCGCTATCGGAAATCAAATCCGAAAGTGTTTCACTCAGTTTCGACATAATTCCTCAAAAGTAGTGTTTTTTCTACAATTTATTCTGTGCTAACCTGCGAATTTTCACTTGCAAATTATCAAGTTAGCACGGTATAATGTAAGTACACAAAAGATTGCGCAACAAATGTGAAAAAATACTAAGGAGGTTTAATTATGGTCAAAGCATTAAAAGATGCAATAAACGAAAAAGGTATAACGGGCAAATCGATAGTGGAAGAAATAGAGCCGCTTTTGAAAGAGGTTTACAGAGGAAGCGTGGAAATAAGCGGCGACTGTCTTATTATCAGATTTTTAAACGGTCAGGTTTTTAAGCTGTCGGCGGTTGAACAATAAACGCTTGCAACTTACCCCGAACAGTGATATAATATAATATATTGATTTAACTTTCGGGAGTAAGCAATGGCAAGGGTTAATTGTAAGGCGTGCGGAGCGTCAATGAATACGGCTTTTTATATCTGCCCGCAGTGCGGAGTGAAAAGAGCGGACAGAGAGCTGCTTAAAGACGTGAATATTGCGTACAACGCCGACGATTCGCAAGCGGCGCGCCTTTTTTATAACGACGTTTTAGCCGCCGACCCTATAAACGCCGAGGCTTACTGGGGATTGTTTTTGCTTGATTTCGGTTTAAAAGACAAGATAGAAAGCGACGGCATTACACAGAGGCGCATTACGGCTGAAAACTTTATATATAAGAAACTGACCGCACAGCTTTACGACAGAATATATGCAAACGAAAGCTATCTGAAAGCGCTGAGCCTTGCAGACGGTGATTTCAAAAGGCGCGTCGACACGTTTTGGCGCGGACTCGAAGACCGCTACGGCGAGATTAAACGCGAACGCGCCGAAAAACAATTCGAAAAACGTACGGACGCGGTGCTGTCGGAACCGAAAAAATCCTCGAAAATAACTGCGGGTAAATTGGTGACGTCGATTTTATGTTGCTTACCCGTAATTCTGGAATTGCTCCTCGTGTTACTCATTCCGCATATAGGCGTTCTTGCGGGAAACACGTACGTGGCAAGGTGGGGTTGGCAGGAGCTTTCCCTGCCTATGAAGATTTCGTTTTTAAGCGTGATTATTCTCGGCTTCGTCATACAGGTACTTGGACTTTTCAGAAAACTGCATAAAGTGCTGGGTATGTTTACGCAAATCATATCGTTCGGCTTGTTCGTGCTTTCGGCTTACGCACTGTACGACAACGCCTCGTCGGTATATATTCAGTGGGGCTTGGCGATGATGGTGCCCGTGTCGCTGCTCGTTACGGCGCTGCGGTATGCGTCCGCCGACGGCTTCGGCTTTATCGACGATTTCAATTTCTGGTATTTTCTGCCGATTGCTCTCGAAGTCGCGGAATATATTTTATTCTTCCTCGTGTTCCGCACCATATTCGGAGTATCCGCTCAGCTGTGGTTCTTCGTTGCGATTACCGTTACGACGGTAGCTTCGGTTGCCGTTTCATCCTTCTGGGAAGATTTCCATTGGGCGCCCGTGGGAATTAACCTTGCGGTTGCCGTGCTCTTATGCGTGATTTTCTGGATAGGCAGAATGGTTTCAAGCGAATGGTTTGCAAACGGCGGCGTAATCACCGTGGTTATCCTTGCAATAGGCGGCTCCTGGTTTATCCACTGGTTTATTCACAGAAACGACCCTTAAAAGTTATTTAAAAAGCCCCCTCGCGAAAAATTTTCGCGAGGGGGCTTTATGTCTATATAATGTATGAATATATCCGTTTTGTATATGTACTTTCCAAAAATTAGCATTTATAATTTAAGTGTATGAATATGCGCGTATTATGCGCGCGTGAGGAGATAAAATGAACATTAAAGAAAAACTCAACGATTTGGTTGAACAGCTTGGCAACGTGGGAATCGTTCCCGTAATCAAGCTCGACAAGGTGGAGAACGCCGAAAAGCTCGCGAAAGCTCTGCGCGACGGCGGCATCAACTGTGCCGAGGTAACCTTCCGTGCCAAGGGTGCGGATGAGGTTATCGGACGCATGGTAAAGGCTTACCCCGATATGCTTGTCGGCGCGGGCACGGTTTTAACCTGCGAACAGGCGGATGCGGCTTACAAGGCGGGCGCAAAATTCTGCGTAGCCCCCGGTCTTAACCCCAAGGTTGTAAAGCACTGCCTCGACAAGGGCATACCTTTCGCCCCCGGACTTTCGTCGGCGAGCGAGATTGAGCAGGCGCTCGAACTCGGACTTGACTTCGCGAAGTTCTTCCCTGCGGAGCAGGCGGGCGGACTTCCCTACATAAAGTCGGTCTGCGGTCCTTACACGACTATGCGCTTTATGCCCACGGGCGGCGTTACGGCGGACAACCTCAACACCTACCTTG
>CAMWWH010000003.1 GCA_947177975.1 uncultured Clostridia bacterium
TAAGGGTCGGCTTCAAGGTTATCGAGGGTACGAAGGAAAGAATTCAGAACTTCGAAGGCGTGGTTATCGCCAAAAAGCACGGCGGTATCAGAGAGAGCTTTACCGTTCGCCGTTTATCTTTCGGCGTAGGCGTAGAGAGAACCTTCCCCGTTCATTCCCCCAAAATCGCGTCCATCTCGGTCGTTAAGAAAGGTAAGGTAAGAAGAGCTAAGCTCTACTACCTGAGAGGGCTGACCGGTAAGGCTGCGAAGATACAGGAAATAAGATAATAAATAAGCTCCCGCTACGCGCGGGAGCTTTTAAATTTTACGGTAATTTAAATGCTATCGAAGATTACAAGCTACGCGCTTATCGGGCTGGACGGAGTGCCCGTCGAGGTCGAAACGGATATAAATAAAGGTATGGTTTCCTACGAGCTGGTCGGCTTGCCCGATACCGCCGTAAAGGAGAGCAAGGAAAGGGTGTATTCGGCTATCCGTAACAGCCTTCTGCACTTTCCCGTCAACAAGATAACCGTAAACCTTGCGCCCGCCGACGTCAGAAAAGAGGGCGGTCAGTACGACCTGCCCATAGCCGTATCGTTGCTTGCCGCAAGCGGTCAGCTAACGGCAAACGCCGACGGTATAGTAATGCTCGGCGAACTTGCCTTGGACGGCTCTCTGCGCGCGGTCAACGGAATTTTACCCGTGCTCATTTCCGCGAAGAGCCGCGGTTACAAAAAATTCATCGTTCCCGCGGGCAACGCGGGCGAGGCGAGCTATATCGAGGGCATAGAGGTCTACGCGCTCAAAACGCTTCGCGAAACGTTCGAGTTTTTATCCGGTACGCCGTTCGAGCCTGTGAAGGTGCGTTCCTTCGAGGCGGCGAAGAGCCGCACCTCGTACGGCTGCGATTTAAGCTACGTGCGCGGTCAGGCTATGGCGAAAAGGGCTTTGGAGATTGCCGTTGCGGGCGGTCACAACATACTTTTGGCGGGTCCGCCGGGTACGGGTAAAACCATGCTTGCCCGCTGTATCCCCACGATTATGCCAGATATGACCTTCGAAGAGGCTTTGGAAGTCACGAAAATATTATCCGTGTCGGGCGAGCTGGGCGAAGAGGGCATAGTGTCATTGCGCCCCTTCCGAACGCCCCACCATACGGCGAGTGCCGTGTCGTTGTGCGGCGGCGGTTCTTCCAGAATCCGCGCGGGCGAAATTTCCAAGGCGCACCGCGGAGTGCTGTTTTTGGACGAACTGCCCGAATACACGCGAAGCGCTCTCGAAGCTTTAAGACAGCCCTTAGAGGACGGCAAAATCACGGTTACCCGCTCGGGCGGAGCGATTACATTTCCCGCCGACTTCATTTTATGCGCGAGTATGAACCCCTGCCCTTGCGGCAATTTGGGGTCGAAGGAAAAGCAGTGCAACTGCACCGCCGCGCAGATAAGAAGATACCGCAGTAAAATTTCGGGACCGCTTTTGGACCGCATAGATTTGCAGGTTGAGGTGGACGCGGTCAAGTACGAGGAGCTTGCGGGCGACGCCGACGGCGAGAAGAGCAGTGAGGTGAAAGCGCGCGTAGAGCGTGCCCGCGCAATTCAACGGGAGCGTTTTTCGGCGGAAGAAAGCGTGACAGTCAACGCAGATATGGGCGAGGCGCAGATAAAAAAATACTGCCGCTTAACTTCCGACTGCGAGAATATACTGCGCACCGCGTTCGAGCGGCTGAGCCTTTCGGCAAGGGCGCGTTCGAGGATAATCAAGGTTGCGCGCACGATTGCCGATCTGGACGCGTCGGAGGAAATCAGACCAAAGCATATTTTAGAAGCGACTTCCTACCGTAATTTTGACAGCACTAAACAGCTATGAGTTACTCTGAAAGCGAAATCGATTTAATAGTTGCCGACAGTATCGGGCAGTTATATTACAATCATAAAAAGATGCTGCTTGCGGCGACTAATCCGTTTGCCGAAGACAGACAAAAATGTGAAAGTCAACTGATTAAAATATTCGGCGACGGAGTATATAATAAAGTAAAGGCGCAATTTTCGGACGGAAAATACCGCGAAAGTGTTCTCGCCGATTTAAAGCGGCGCGGCATTGAGTGTTCTACTTTTAAAAGTGCCGACTATCCCGAATTGTTAAAGCATACGCCCTCGCCGCCGTTCGTTTTATACCTTCGCGGCAGACGTGAGCTTTTATCCACGCGAATGTTTGCGGTTGTCGGTTCGCGCAGAACTCCTGCGCAGATTTTGGAGGAGTGTAAGAGGTATTGCTCCGAGCTTTCCTCTTTCGTCACGGTGGTAACGGGTGTTGCCGACGGCGGCGACAGTGCGGCGATTTCGGGCGCGCTTTCAACGGGTAACGTAGTCTGCGTTCTGCCCGGCGGTCACGACACGAAGTGCTATCCCAACGTCAACTTATATAAAAAGGTTGAGAGCGCGGGGTTGATTGTTTCCGAGTTCGCGCCGACCGTTCCCGTGCAAAGGCATACGTTTACTCTGCGCAACCGCATAATCGCGGGGCTATCCGAGGGAGTTTTGGTTGTGTCGGGCAACGAAAAGAGCGGTACTATGTCGACCGCGGGATATGCAACCGACTACAACCGCGACGTGTTCGCTTTTCCTTACAACGTGGGCGCAGCCGCTGGTAAGGGCTGTAACAGGCTGATAAAGACGGGCGCGAACCTTTGCGACAGCATTGAAGACATATTCCTCGCGCTCGGAATAGAGCGTAAAACCCAAACGGTCGAAACGTACGACGAGGCGGACGGCGACGAGGCGGCGGTACTCAATCTGTTAAAAGAGCAGGGCGAAATGCACGCCGAGAAAATTGCCTCGGAACTTAAACTGAAACTGACCGACGTCGTGACGGCTTGTTCGATGTTAGAGATAAAAGGATTGATAGTCCGCACAGGCGGAAATTCATATACAATAATTTAAAACAGGTGAAACAATGGACTTAATAATCGTAGAATCGCCCTCGAAGGCGAAAACCATTTCGAAATACTTGAAAGGCAAGTTCCGCGTGGACGCTTCGGGCGGGCACGTAAGGGATTTGCCCGAAAAGACGCTCGGCGTTAAGATAACCGAAAATTTCGAGCCTCACTACGAAATCACGCCCAACAAAAAGGACGTTATAAAGAGGCTGACGGACGCGGCTAAAAAGGCAGACCGCGTATATCTCGCAACCGACCCCGACCGCGAGGGAGAGGCAATAAGCTGGCATTTGCAGACGGTTCTCGGAATGGACCCCGACGGCGCGCACAGGGTGGAGTTCAACGAAATTTCTCCCCGCGCGGTGCAGAACGCTCTGAAATCGCCGAGGAAGATAGACTACAATCTCGTCGACGCTCAACAGGCAAGGCGCGTACTCGACAGACTTGTCGGCTACAAGCTTTCGCCTTTCCTCAATAACCGTATTCAGGACGGGCTTTCGGCGGGGCGCGTGCAGTCGGTAGCTCTCCGCTTAATCGTCGACAGAGAGCGCGAAATTACGTCCTTTATTCCCGAGGAATACTACACGTTCAACGCTCAGCTTTGCGATTTGGACGCCAAGTATGCGCCGTTCAAGGCGGTTTACCAGTTAAAAAAGAACGGCACTTCGATAAGTCTTTCTAATGCGGAAGAAGAGGAAAAGCAAATCCGCAGCGGCAATTTCGTCGTTACCAAAGTCAAGAACGGAGTGTCCAAACAGCACGCTCCCGCACCTTTTACGACCTCGTCACTTCAACAGGACGCGTCGAATAAGTTCGGTATGTCCTCGCCCGAAACCATGCTGGTTGCCCAGCACCTGTACGAGGGTATGGACGTCGGCGGCGACCATATTGCGCTGATTACCTATATAAGAACCGACTCGGTGCGCGTTGCCGTCGAGGCACAGCAGAGCGCGCTCGAATTTATAGGGCGCACGTACGGCGAAGAATACGTGCCGCAAAAGCCAAACTTCTACGCGACCAAGAAGGGCGCGCAGGACGCGCACGAGGCAATCCGCCCCATAAATTTAGAGGTCACTCCCGCGAGCGTAAAGGGATATCTCGACAGAAAACACTACAATATTTACAAGCTCATTTACGACCGCTTCGTTGCTTCGCAGATGGCGGAGGCGCAGTACAACTCTATGCAAATCGAGGCGACCAGCGCGGGCTACGTCTTTAAGGCGAGCGGCAAGGCGCTCCTTTTTGCGGGCTTTACCGCCGCGTACAGCCTCTCGCAGAGCGGCGAAAACGACGAGGAAGAGAGCGGAAAATTACTGCCGCCTTTAAACGAAGGCGACGGGCTCAATCTCGTATCGCTTACCAAGGAACAGAAGTTCACCCGCCCGCCTTTGAGGTACACGGACGCGTCGCTGGTTAAAGCTATGGACGAGCGCGGCATAGGCAGACCGTCCACCTACGCGTCGATAATTTCCGTGCTCACAAAGCGCAAGTACGTCGAAAAGGACGGCAAGTATATGCTGCCTACCGACGTCGCGTACAAAATTACGGATATTTTAGTGCACTATTTTTCCGACATTATGGACGTCGATTTCACGGCGAAAATGGAAGAGGATTTGGATAAAATCGAGGAAGGCGGCGTCGACTGGCACAAGATAATCTCCGATTTCTATCCGTCGTTTGCCGACAAGCTCAGGGCGGCGGCGTGCGACGGCGACGAGGAAACGGACGTCAAGTGCGAAAAGTGCGGCTCGGTTATGATTAGGCGCATAGGCAAGTACGGCAAGTACCTTGCGTGCTCGAACTATCCCAAGTGCTCGAATATCGTGTCCGAGAGCGAGGTGGAAATTTCCGACGTGCGCTGTCCAAAGTGCGGCGCGAATATGGTGGTAAAAAGCGGCAAGTTCGGCAAGTTCCTCGCCTGCCCCAACTACCCCGAATGCTCGCAGATTTTGCCCATAGACGTAAAAGTCACGCAGGAAAAATGTCACGAGTGCGGCAGCTTTATGTTCATAAAGAAGGGCAAGTACGGCGACTATTACGAGTGCTCCTCCTGCGGGGCGAAACAGCCCGTAAACAAGCCCGACGGCAACGCGAAGGCAAACGAGCACACCGACGGCAAGTGCCCCGAGTGCGGCAAGCCTATGCGCAGAATGCGCTCTAAAAACGGCAAGATTTACTACGGCTGCACGGGCTATCCCGAATGCAAATTTTTGAGCTGGGATATCCCCACGGGCGATAAATGCCCCAAGTGCGGCAAGGGCTACGTGATAAAGCGGGGCAATTCGTTGAAGTGCTCCGAAAAGGATTGCGACTATTCCGCACCCGCACCCAAGCAAAATGACGAAAATTAAGGTTATAGGCGCGGGGCTTGCAGGGTCGGAGGCGGCTTTCTATCTTGCCGAACACGGCTTTAAGGTCGAGCTCTACGATATCAAACCGCACGCGTTTACTCCCGCGCATAAGAGCGCAGACTTCGGCGAGTTGGTGTGTTCCAACTCTTTAAAGGGCAGGGACCCGTTGTCCAATGCGTGCGGACTTTTAAAGCAGGAAATGCGCACGATAGGCTCGCTTACGATGGAAGCGGCGGCCTATGCTGAGATACCCGCGGGCGGCGCTCTTGCCGTCGACAGGGATAAATTCGCGGCTTTTATCACCGATAAATTGCGCAGTCACCCCAATATCGAAATAGTGAGTGAAGAGGTTAAAAAAATCCCCGAAAGCCCTTGCATTGTGGCGACAGGACCTCTGACGTGCGAAAGCTTGGCGGAGGATATTAAGGGAAAATTCGGCGGCGCGCTGCACTTTTACGACGCGTCGGCTCCGATTGTTTCGCGCGACAGCGTTGATTTAACTCGCGCGTTTTTCGGCGACAGATACGGCAAGGGCGGCGACGATTATCTGAACTGCCCGTTGAATAAAGAGGAATACGAGAAGTTTGTTTACGAGCTTGTCAACGCGGAAAAGGCGGTGTTGCACGAGTTCGATAAGCGCGAGATTTTCGAGGGGTGTATGCCCGTCGAGGTAATGGCGGCGCGCGGCGCGGAAACGCTGCGGTTCGGACCGTTCAAGCCCGTGGGTTTGCGCGATAAAGACGGCAACAAGTTTTATGCGGTATTGCAGCTTAGAAAGGAAACGGCGGACGGCGAGGCTTACAATTTAGTCGGCTGTCAGACCAACTTAAAGTTCGGCGAACAGAAGCGGGTGTTCTCGCTTATCCCCGCTTTGGCGAACGCGGAATTTCTGCGCTACGGAGTTATGCACCGCAATACGTATCTCAATTCGCCCGAAATTTTAGAGGCGGATTTTTCGGTAAAGGGCGAGCCGCTCTTATTTTTCGCGGGGCAGATGACGGGGGTCGAAGGGTACGTCGAAAGCGCGGCGAGCGGACTTTTGGCGGCTGTGCATATGGCAAGAAAGCTTGAAGGAAAGCCCGTAATTATTCCCGACCAAACTACCGTTTGCGGGGCTTTGTCGGCACATATATCGGGGGTAACCGATAATTTTCAGCCTATGAACGCCAATTTCGGTATCTTAAAACCGCTTGAAAAAACCGTGCGCGACAAAAAGCAGAGGTACGCGCTTTTAGCCGAACGCGCTCTTGAAAGTATCAAAAATTTCACAATAAAAACACGTGAGTAATTTGCTCTTTGCGTTTAACGTAACGCGCAAAGAGTTTATGTATATATCGAGGTGAACGATTATGACTGAATTTCACGCAACGACCATTTGCGGAGTTAAAAGGAACGGCAAAACGGCTATCGCGGGCGACGGACAAGTCACCATGGGCGAAAGCGTAATATTTAAAAACAGCGCGACAAAGGTAAGAAGAATTTACGGCGGCAAGGTCATTTTAGGCTTTGCGGGTTCGGTATCCGACGCGTTCTCTTTAAGCGAAAAGTTCGAGGGTATGCTCAATAAATTCTCGGGCAATCTGATGCGTTCGGCGGTAGAGCTTGCCGAGCTTTGGCGCGGCGACAAGATGGGCAGAAAGTTGGAGGCTTTAATGATTGTAGCCGACAGCGAGACCATGCTCATTGTATCGGGCACGGGCGAGGTAATAGAGCCGGACGACGGCATTGCGGCAATCGGAAGCGGCGGAAACTACGCTTTGGCGGCTGCACGCGCCTTGGTGCAGAACACCGAATTTACGGCGGAAGAGATTGCGCAGAAGTCGCTTAAAATCGCAAGCGAAATCTGCGTTTATACCAACGATAACATTAAGGTAGAAACTATTTAAAAGAGGTAATTACCGTGGACTTAACACCCAAACAAATCGTACACGAGTTAAATAAATATATCATAGGTCAGGACGACGCGAAAAAGGCTGTGGCAATAGCTTTGAGAAACCGTTACCGCCGCTCTCAGCTTTCCCCCGAATTGCAGGACGAGGTCACTCCCAAGAACATTATTATGAAGGGACCTACGGGCGTTGGTAAAACCGAAATCGCGCGTAGGCTTGCAAAGCTTGTCAAAGCGCCCTTTTTGAAGGTCGAGGCGACCAAGTACACCGAGGTCGGCTACGTCGGCAGGGACGTGGAGAGTATGGTTCGCGACTTAGCCGAGTGCGCTATCCGCCTCGTCAAAGAGGAAAAGACGCAGGAGGTCAGCTACAAGGCGACCGCCATTGCCGAGCGCAAAATCGCCAAGGTGCTTGCAGAGAATATGAAGTCCGAGCGCGGTGATACGTCCAAAGAACTGTTCGAGCAGAATTTGGTCGACGGCATACACGCGGGCAAGTACGACAACACGGTAATCGAGATAGAGGTTGCCGACAACCCCAAGCCGTTGGAGCTTTCCCCCGGGCAGGGCGCGGCAATCGATTTGGGCTCGATATTCTCGGGGCTCGGCATGGACAAAAAGAAGAAGCGCAAAATCTCGGTCAAGGAAGCTAAAACTCTTTTAATTGCAGAGGAAGCGGACAAGCTTATCGACAACGACGCGGTCAATACCGAAGCTATCCGCCGCGCCGAAAACGACGGCATAATCTTTATCGACGAGATAGACAAGATTGCGGGCAAGGGCAACCACGGCGCGGACGTATCGCGCGAGGGCGTTCAGCGCGACATTCTGCCCATCGTCGAGGGCTGTACGGTTATGACCAAGTACGGACCTATCCGCACCGACTATATCTTATTCATTGCGGCGGGCGCGTTCCACGTATCTAAAGTCGAGGACTTAATCCCCGAACTTCAGGGCAGGTTCCCCATTCAGGTCGAGCTTAAAAGCCTTACCAAGCAGGATTTTATCAACATTTTAACCCAGCCGCAGAACGCGATTACAATGCAGTACGCGGCGCTTCTTAAGGTGGATAATATCGACTTGCAGTTCAAGCCCGACGCTATCGAGAAGATTGCGGAGATTTCCGAGGACATCAACGCGACGAGCGAGGACATCGGCGCGCGCCGTCTGCACACGGTTATGGAATATCTTTTGGAGGACATTTCCTTCAACGCGGGCGGCAACGACTACCCCGTCATCACGGTGGAGGTCAACGCGAAGTACGTCGAGGAGCACCTTTCGAGTATTTCCAAGAACCGCGATTTGAAGAAGTATGTCTTATAAGTACGAAGACTTTCTGCACGACTACGACGATGACGAGGACTATATCGGTTTGGAGGACGAGCTTGCGTTCGTACATTCTCTCGACAGGGCTTTTGCGGGCGACACGGAGTATATGCGCGTACTCGCCGATGTATATTCGTCGAACGGTCACGGAGTAAAGCTCGACTACAATAAAGCCATATTCTGGCTTGAAAAGCTGGTCGAGTGCGGCAAAATTTTCGCCGCCGTTCGGCTTGGCGATATGTACTTAGAGTACGATAAGGAAGGCGTTCCGAACGACTTTGACAAGTCGTTCGAGTATTATAAAATTGCGGCAAAAAAGGGCAATGCGAAGGCAATTGCCCGTCTTGGCGTAATGTTTCTTTACGGTATCGGACCCGAAAAGGATTGCGGTCTTGCCCGCGAGCTTTTGGAGCGCGCCGCCGAAGAGGGCGACGGGGAAGGGTGTTATTATTTCGCCCGCATTTTGAAAGAAGAGGGGGCGGACGATTGGTTCGATTACCTCAAAAGGGCGGCGGAAAAATCTAACGGAAAGGCTTGTTGGGAGCTTGCAAAATATTTTGCCGCCACTTTGACCGACAACAGATTTTTAATTAGTCTTGCGTGCGCCGCAAGCTATTACTCTTTCGACTTCGACCCGACTTATGCGCAGCTCAGGCTTGCCGACTGTTTTATGGTAGGCTACCGTATGAGAAAGAGCGCGTCGAGCGCAAAAAGCTATTACAAAATGGCGGCGGAAGGCGGCAGTCAGGAAGCGAAGGAAAAGCTGAAAAAGTACTTTAATATAGAGAGTTAATTCGACCATATATCGGGGGTAATTATGTTTTTTAAGAGGAAAAAGGAAAAACAGAAGTCGGTTGAGGAGCTTGCGCGCGAGGGCGACGCCGAAGCTCAGTATAAGCTCGGTATGACTTTTTATAAAAATGAAACCCGCAGAAGCTTCGCCTATTACGACGCGGTTTTATGGCTTGAAAAAGCTGCCGCGGGCGGTTATAAAAAGGCAAATTTTACGCTGGGCGAAATATATCGGTGGGGCGGCTACGGCGTGGAAAAAGACTATAAAAAAGCCGTAGAATGCTATTTGAAGGCTTACAATTTCTGTGAAAGCGACGAGAAAGGGAAAATAGAAGAAGCACTCGGCGACTGTTACTATATGCTGGACGAAGAGGAAAACGCTCTTGTCTGGGCAAGAAGATACGCCGAGCGCGGCTCGGAAGACGCTATAAGCTCATACGGTTGTATGCTGTACGACTTTGAAAGGTACGGCGAAGCGGTCGAAGCCTTTAAACGCTTGGACGAATCGACAGGTCGTTTTGGGGTTTTTACTTTGGGCGAGTGCTATTTCTACGGCCGCGGCGTAGCCGAAGACAAGGCGGAAGCCAAAAGGCTGTGGCAGATAGCGGCGGATAACGGAATCGAAGATGCGCAGGAAGCGCTTGAAAAGTATTTCAAGTAAAAAGGGTAAATGAGGGACGAGCTTTAATTATGTCTGATGAAGAAAAGTTTAATGAAGCGTTAAAACGTGCTGAAAGCGGTGACGCGCAGGCTCAGTGGGAAACAGGTGAAAACTATTATTGCGCTTTCGGTGTGAAAGAAGACCACAAAAAAGCGGTCTACTGGTATTTGAAGTCTGCGGAAAACGGCTTTGCCGAGGCTCAATACGAGATGGGCGAGTTTTATTGGTACGGCGATAGTCAAGCCAACCTTGACACGGACTACGAAAAAGCCGCTTACTGGTATGAAAAAGCCGCACAGCAAGGGCACAAATTGGCCCAACTCCAATTAGGCAATTTATATTGCGATGGTTTAGGCGTTGAAAAGGACGGCGAGAAAGCTTTCTATTGGTTCACTAAATCCGCCGAACAAGATTATTCCTCTGCTGTTTACAATCTCGGACTATGTTACTTTGACGGCATAGGCGTTAATAAAGATTATAAAAAAGCGCTTGAACTTTGTTTCAAGGCAATAGAAATGACAGACGGCGAAACAGCTCGTCCATACACTACGATAGGTTATTGTTATGAAATGGGCTACGGCGTTGAAAAAGATACGCAAAAAGCAGTTGAGTTTTATTTGAAAGGTGCCGAAGGCGGTTGCGAAGTGGCAATGTATAATCTCGGAGATTGTTACAAGGACGGCGTTGGAGTAGAACAAGATTTGTATGTCGCAAAAAAATGGTATGAAAAAGCCGCGGAACACGGCGATAGTGACGCGCGTGATACGCTTGAAAAGTATTTCAAGTAAAAAGGGTAAATGAGGGACGAGCTTTAATTATGGATAAACTGCCATACGAATATGACGGACTTCAGTCCGATTTAGAGTGCAAAGTGGGCGAGCCCGACCCGCTTATTCCCGACGGTGAAGTTAAGCCGTATCTTAAAGAAAAGATTACCGTTCCCGAAGAGGCGAACGGCAAGCCAAAGGGCAGCTGGAAAATACTCTTATGCATACTCGCGTGCGCCGCGCCGCTTATTGCCGCGGCGGTGTTGCTTTTTTTAAAACTTATCGTTCCCGCCGCAATTTGCGCAGGCGTGTTCGTCTTGGGTGTAACCGTTTTTATTGTTGCTTTGGTTACGGCAGAAAAGCGGCTTTTAAGCGGAGTTAGTGTTTTAAACAAGCCCGACACCCGAAGAATAATTGCAACTGTAACGGAAAGCGTATGTGTAAAGCAAACTTACCGACCCTACCGCAAAGGCTGGCACGGCCCTCACGGGTACGACCTTGTGGGCGCGGTTTACGTAATTACCGTTAAAGAAAACGGCGAAGAAAGTCAAAAAACATACGTTGCTAAAACAACGAGATATTACGCAAAAAACGAAGAAGTTGCGGCATATGTGCGAGGCAAATACGCATATATTGACGAAACAGACCGCTTTAACGAGAAAAAAACGGCTATGAGGAAAAATATATGATTAACATACCCAAGGGCACAAAAGACGTTCTGCCCGAACAAAGTTATATCTGGCAGTTTGTCGAGGACACGGCGAGAAGCACGGCGAAGTGCTTCGGATTAAAGGAAATTCGCACGCCCGTCTTCGAGCATACCGAGCTTTTCCTTCGCGGAGTGGGCGAAACGACCGACGTCGTGACTAAGGAAATGTATACCTTCGAGGACAAGGGCGGCAGGTCGATAACCTTGAAGCCCGAGGGCACTGCGGGCGTTGCGCGGTCGTTTATCGAGAACGGACTTGCAAATTCTCCGCTGCCCTTAAAGGCTTACTATATAACTCCCTGCTACCGCTACGAAAGACCGCAAAAAGGGCGCCTTCGCGAGTTCCACCAGTTCGGCATCGAGATGTTCGGAAGCGCCAAGCCCGAGGCGGACGCGGAAGTCATATTCGCCGCGCATACGTTTTTGGACAAGCTTGGCATAAAGGGCGCGCGTCTTGAAATCAATTCGATAGGCTGCAAGACCTGCCGCGCGGAATACAACAAGGCGCTTAAAGAATATTTCCGTCCCAACCTCGAAAATATGTGCGGAACGTGCCGCGACAGGTTTGATAAAAACCCTCTGCGTATGCTCGACTGCAAGGAAGAGGAGTGCAAAAAGTACACGGCGGGCGCGCCGAAAATTCTCGATTATCTCTGTCCCGACTGCAAAGAGCATTTTGAAAAGGTCAAGGAATTTTTAACCGTTCTCGGAGTGGAATATACGGTTAATTCGGGCATAGTAAGGGGTTTAGACTACTATTCGCGCACGGTTTTCGAGTTTGTGTCGACCGAAGTGGGCACGCAGGGAACAATCTGCGGCGGCGGAAGATACGACGGACTTATATCCGAACTCGGCGGCGGCAACGTGCCCGCGGTCGGCTTCGGTGCGGGAATAGAGCGGCTTATGCTTGCGGGCATTGATTCGCCTTCCGCACCCGTGCCCGACGTTTATATTGCCGGTATGGACGAGGCTACCCGCAAAAAAGCGTTTGAAATAGTAAACGGCTTGCGCACGCAGGGTATTGCGGCGGAGTGCGATTTAATGGAGCGTTCGGTCAAGGCGCAGTTCAAGTACGCGGACAAAATCTGCGCGAAGTACACCGCGGTTATCGGCGAAAGCGAGATGGCAAGCGGCAAGTGCAATTTAAAGAAAATGTCGGACGGAAGCGTATCCGAAGTTGCGTTCGCGGATATTTACGCGTATTTGACAAATAATAATCAGGGGTGAAAAAAATATGGTAGAAAAAATTGACGTTAAAAAATTCGACGAACTTATAAAGGGTGAAACGCCCGTCGTGTGCGACTTTTACGCAGACTGGTGCGGTCCTTGCAAGATGCTTGCGCCCGTCATCGACAAGTGCAGCGAAAAGTTTACCGACGCGAAATTCGTAAAAGTGAACGTGGACGAGTGCTTCGAGCTTGCGGCGCGCTACGGAGTTATGAGTATTCCTATGATAGGCGTGTTCAAGGGCGGCGAGCTTGCGGACAAGTCGGTGGGCTTTACCTCGCAGTCGGAAACCGAAGAGTTTTTGAACGGCGTTTTGTAAGGTTCGATATAATAAAAAGTTTTATACTTTTTTTCATTAAAACGGTAAATAAATGTTAAATTTGGTCAATTCAATTGTGGCATTAGTTGCTTGTTTAATTTTATGGGCAATACTCAGCGGATCAATGATGCTTGCGGTAAGGCATAACGGCACTAAAAAAAGTTGGAAAAAAGTCGAGGAAAATTATCCGTATTTCAGCTACCGATTTTATAAAAAAGCGTTTTTCCTTGGTTTAAACCGCGCTATGCCGCTTAGCGTAGTTGTGCTGTCGTTTATCGTAAATATAGCTTTAATAATAATTGTGATTGCCTGCGTATGGAATATGATTCTAATGAATATCGTCGCTTCATACACTGCAAGAATATGTATGGGGGTATATTTTATTACAATATTGATTAGAGGAATCATATTTATCGTGAGAGGATTTAAAATTTAGAAGTACATAAACAATTTGCTTTAATCAATTGCAAACAATGCCATACGGGTGTATAATATCCGTATGGCAATCTTTTTATCTTGTAGCGAAAAGGCTACGGTTTCTTTTGCAAAAGAGTACGCAAAAACTCTGCGTGCGGGTGACGTCGTTTTATTGAACGGCGAAATGGGCGTGGGCAAAACTGTCTTCGTTAAGGGCGTCGCGCAGGGAATGGGTATTAAGGACGAAATTTTAAGCCCCACCTACGCGTATATGAACGACTACGACGGCAAGCTCTATCATTACGACTGTTACCGCTTGAAAAACGGCGAGCAGGCGGAAAGTTTAGGCTTAACCGACTACTTCGGCGGCAAGGGCGTCTGCCTTATCGAGTGGGCGGAAAATATTTCGGACGTTCTGCCCGAGGATTGCAAAAAGGTGACGATTAAAAAAATCGGCACCGTAAACAGGGAGATTATCTGTGAGTAATTTTTTAGCGGTCGACACCTCGTCGCACTATCTGACCGTGGCGGCGTGCAAGGGTGAAAAACAGGTCGTAAAATTCGTCGGCGACTGCGCTATGCAGCACTCCGTCGTGCTTATGGACGAAATCGAAAAGGCTCTTAGCGAAGTGGGTTTAACTCCCGCGGACTGCGACTTTTTCGCCGCGGTGACCGGTCCCGGCTCGTTTACGGGTATACGCATAGGGCTGTCGTGCATAAAGGGCTACGCGGTAGCCTTGGGCAAACGCGCGGTGGGCGTAACCACGTTCGACATGCTTTCATATAATGTCAACAGCGGTTGTAATTACCTTATTGCCATCGACGCTCTGCACGGCAACTACTACGTCTGCGGCTACGATGAAAACGGCGCGTGCAATCTGTCTCCCTGCTGTCTTTCGGCGGAAGAGATAATTGCGCTTGCCCGCCCCGTGTATGGCACGGAAGAGCTGACTTTGCCTTTATATACGCAGCTCGAACCCGATAAATGTCTGGTGTCCGCAGTTATTAAAGCGGAGGCGAGCGGAGGCGGCGCGCTCTCGGCGCTGTACGTTAAAAAGTCGCAGGCGGAGGAGGAGCGCGAAAAGCGCATACAGGGGCAATGAACGTTCGCAAGTGCAAATATGAGGACATTTTAGCGGTATCCGAGCTTGAAAAGGAATGTTTTAAGGGCGAGAGCTGGAACTTCGGCACGATTGCTTCTGCGTTCGGAAATTCTTCCTACGAGATGCTTGTCGCCGAAGAGGGCGGCGAGATTATCGGCTACGGCTGTACGTGCACAACTCTCGACACGTGCGATTTGGAAAACGTTTTGGTTGCCGAGGAGTACAGGCGCGGCGGCGTGGGCAGAGCGATTTTAAATGCTCTTTTGGATAACGCAAAGGAGCGCGGCGCGGAGAAGGTGTTTTTGGAGGTGCGCGTGTCCAACTCGGCGGCAATGCGGTTGTACCTTTCCTGCGGGTTTTATGGGGTGCACGCGCGTACGCGTTACTACTCGGACGGCGAAGATTGCCTCGTAATGGTTAAGGAATTGAACCGCGAATAAATTTCGGGGTGAAGTTCCATTTTTTTAAACGGCGGCTATTTAAGCGTCACCGACAGGGGCGCAGGCGATAGTGTGCTTTTTCTGCACGGCTATCTTTCGAACAAGGAAAGTTTTTATTATCAGACCCGATTTTTAGAGCAAAACGGCTACCGCGTGATTGCGCCCGATATGCCCGCGTTCGGGCAGAGCTCTCCAATTGATACGGCTTGGTCGGTGGGTGATTACGCCCGCTGGCTCGAAGATTTTATGGTGGCAAAGGAGCTTGACGGCTGTGCGGTCGTTGCACATTCTTTCGGCGCAAGGGTGATTTTCAAACTGCTCGGAAAGGAGCGGGGGCTTGTAAAAAAGCTTGTAATTACGGGCGGCGCGGGGCTTGTAAAACCGCGTTCACCCGCATATATGCGGCAGGTAAAGCGGTACAGGCGCATAAAAAAGCTGTTTCCGAGGTATGCGGAAAGGCACTTCGGCAGCGAGGAATACCGTTCGCTTTCGCCGCTTATGCGCGAGAGCTACAAACTGATTGTAAACGAGGATTTGCGCGACTGCGCCGCAAAGGTGAGCGTGCCGACTCTGCTTATATACGGCAACGGCGACACGGTGACTCCGCCGAACGAAGAGGGCGAAATTTTTCACTCGCTCATTGCGGACAGCCGACTGGAAATAATCGACGGCGGACATTTTTGTTTCAGCGAAAACAGCGAAAAGTTCAACGGACTTTTGCTGGAATTTTTAAAGAATAATTAATGTAGCAAGCAAAACCGCGTTTTTGCGCAGCGCGACCCAATTTGCGCATATTTGCGGCTGACTGGGTGAATTGCCCCATTTTCTGATAATCGAGGGCACTTAAATAATGGGGCAAGAGGGCAACGCCCTAAAAATCGTCGGATTTATTTTGCGCCCCAAGCAAAAGAAATCGACGAGAAAGGAAGATTATGTTTTTTATCAACTGGCAAACAACATTGGAATGTGTGCTCATCGCGGTTGTGTTCGCGTGCTTTTTAAGCCTGACCGCCTTTAAAACGCTGGGCATTTTGCAGGGCTTCGGCTATAAAGGCGGTAAGCTCTTCGGCTGGGCGGGGCGCAAGAGCAACTTAACGCAGGCGCGCTTTTCTCTGCTTGCCATAGCCACGGCGCTCGCCTCGGCGGTAATCGCGCTGTGCTTCGGCTTTGCCGGCGCTCACTGGTCGGCGGTTATAGGTCTGACCGCGTACCTTATATTCTTCGTTCTGTATCTGGTTGCCGAAAGCCGCCGCGCAATTAAAAACAGCGCAACGCTCACTCCGCGGTTCAAGCGGCTTTTAGTTACTTTCTGGCTGACGTTCGCGGTTATAACATATCTCGTAGTAACGCTTTTAAACTTCGGCGAATACGCGTGGGGCGCGCGGCTGTTTGCAACCTTAAAATACAGCGTACTCGCGGTTCTGCCGCTTTTGATTATCCCCGTTGTCTGCCTTGCCAATTGCATAACTCTCATTTGGGAAACGCCGATAAATAAGTCGTACGTAAAGAAAGCCAAACGCGCGGTTGCGGCGGCAGATATAAAGGTAGTTGGCATCACGGGCAGCTACGGCAAGACGGGAGCGAAAAATATTCTAGCCGCTATGCTTGCCAAAAGTTATCGAGTGCTTTCGACCCCCTCGTCGTTCAACACACCTTTGGGTATCGCCCGCACGGTCAACGGCAACGACCTCAAAAACTTTGACGTACTGATTGCCGAAATGGGCGCAAGGCACAAGGGCGACATTGCCGAGTTGTGCGCAATCTGCCCGCCAGATTACTCGCTTATTACGGGTATCTGCCCCCAGCATTTGGAAAGCTTCAAGACTATCGAAAACATTGTAGCCGCCAAGGGCGAAATACTTACGGGCACAAAAATTAAGTGCGTGATAGCCGCGGACTGCTTCGAACACTTCAAGGATTTCGACGGAAACAAGGCTGTTTGCGACTGCGTGTCGGACGTCAAAGCCGACTGCACGGGTACGGAATTTACGTTGAAGTTAGGCGGCGAGAGCAAGCGCGTCAAGACGGTGCTTTTAGGCGAACACAGCGCGTACAATATCGGGTTATGCGCGCAAGCCGCTTACGAAATGGGAGTGGGCTTAGAGCAAATCGCAGAGGCGGTCGGGGAGCTTAATTTCACCGAACACCGCTTACAGCTCATCGAGAACAACGGAGTTTTCATTCTGGACGACGGCTACAATTCCAACGTCGTGGGCGCGAGGGCTGCGATAAAAGTTTTAAAATATTTCGGCGGCAAAAAGATTGCCGTCACTCCCGGTCTTGTGGAACTCGGCATTTTAGAGGAGAGAGAAAACGCGGCGCTCGGCGGTGAACTCGTCGGACTCGACTACGTGATTTTAGTCGGCGAAACGCTTGTGACCGCGGTTAAAAACGGTTACTTACAGGCGGGCGGCGACCCCGAAAAAATGGCCGTCGTTCCCAGCCTTGCGGCGGCTCAGGACGTGTTGAAGGACCTGCTTGCAAAGGGCGATTGCGTGTTGTTCTTAAACGACTTACCGGAAATTTATAATTAAGTTAATCAAAAAAACTGATTTCACCAAAGCGAAAAAATATTTTGCGGAGGTGATTTTTTTATGCAAAAAAACTATGACGTCGCCGTAATATTCGGCGGAATTTCATCGGAAAACGAGGTGTCCGTAATTACGGGTACGATGGTCTGCAACGTTCTTTTAAAGGGCGGCAAAAGCGTACTGCCCGTGTATATCGACCACGGCGGCAAGCTGCACGCGGACGAGAAGCTTGCGGACGTATCCATATACAAAAACGGCGGATTCGAAAAATATCCGCAGTGCGGTTTTTACGGCGGTGGGGTGGTAGTTTTCAACACTCACGGCAAGCCGAAAACCGCCGCGGAGGTCGGGTGCGTAATCAACTGTTGCCACGGCGGCGCGGGCGAGGGAGGCGCGGTCGCGGGACTGTGCAATATTTTAAATATTCCCGTAGCCTCGGCGGGAATGTTCGAAAGCGCCGTATTTATGGATAAATATTACACAAAACTTGTGCTTCAGAGTTTGGGCGTAAAAATCGCAAAATACGCTTATTCGCGGCATATTACGGGGGCAATCGAGGGCGCAAAGGCGCTCGGATACCCCGTAATTGTCAAACCTGCCACTTTGGGCTCAAGTATAGGCATAGCCAAATGCGACGACGAAAAGGAGTTGAAAGAGGCGCTTATAACCGCGTTCGAGTTAGACGGCGGAGTGCTTATCGAGGAGTACTTTTCACCCATAAAAGAGATAAATTGCGCGGTTTATTGCTCGAACGGTGTGGCAATAACCTCGCAATGCGAAGAGGTTTCGTCCGACGGCGAGCTGCTTTCCTACGACGATAAGTATTGCGGGGGAGGTAAAAGAAAATTCCCCGCCGAACTTGAAAGCGAGGTTGCGGAAAGCATAAAAAACGAGACCGCGCGGGTATATTCGGCGCTGAATATGCGGGGTATTGTGCGGTTTGATTACATAATATGCGGGGGGCAATGCTATTTAAGTGAGATAAATACGGTGCCCGGCTCGCTTTCGCAGTACTTGTTATCCGACAGCTATAAGAGCTTTTACAAGGTGCTTTGCTCGGTAATCGAGCAGGCGAAAGCCGATTTTACCGCACATAAAAAGAAGCGGGTAATTTCCACGGGCATTTTAAACGATATAAAACCTAATAAAAATATTAAGAAATAACGCTTGCCACGCTTTGCACTTTTATAGTAAAATATAGAAAAGCAAAGAGGAAAGCAAAATGGAAAAGATAAAGATGACGACGCCGCTCGTCGAGATGGACGGCGACGAAATGACCCGCGTTCTGTGGAAGTGGATTAAAGAAATTTTAATAGAACCTTACGTCGATTTAAAGACCGAGTATTACGATTTGGGTCTACCCGAAAGGGACAGGACCGAAGACAAGGTCACCGAGGACAGCGCTTACGCGACGCTCAGATACGGAGTTGCCGTAAAGTGCGCGACCATAACTCCCAACGCACAGAGGGTTGAAGAATACAACCTCAAAAAAATGTGGAAGAGCCCCAACGGCACAATCCGCAAAATTTTGGACGGCACGGTTTTCCGCGCGCCCATTCTGGTAAAAGGCATAACCCCGTACGTTCCCTCGTGGAAAAAGCCCATAGTTCTCGCCCGCCACGCTTACGGCGATATTTACAACTCGGTCGAAAGCCGCGTCGAGGCGGGGCAAAGCGCGTATCTCGTCGTCACCGATAAGGACGGTAACGAGGTGGAGCGCAAGCTCATACACGATTTCAGAGGCGACGGCATTATTCAGGGCGTGCACAATCTCGACAAGTCGATAGCGGCGTTTGCGCGCAGCTGTTTCAAATACGCGCTGGAGAATAAAATCCCTATGTGGCTGGGCGCGAAAGACACCATTTCCAAGACGTACGACCACCGCTTCAAGGATATCTTCGCCGAGATTTACGAGAGGGAGTACAAGACCGACTTCGAGGCGGCGGGCATCTATTATATGTACACTTTAATTGACGACATCGTTGCGCGCATAGTGCGTTCGGAGGGCGGAGTTCTGTGGGTATGCAAGAACTACGACGGCGACGTCATGAGCGATATGGTCGCAACCGCTTACGGCTCTTTGGGTATGATGAGTTCGGTGCTCGTTTCGCCCGACGGCAAGTACGAGTTCGAGGCGGCGCACGGCACGGTCACGCGGCATTATTACAGGTGGCGCGATGGCGAGAGCACTTCGACCAACTCGGTTGCAACGATATGGGCTTGGACGGGCGCGCTTGCAAAACGTGGCGAGCTGGACGAAATTCCCGAGCTTGTCGACTTTGCAAAGAAGCTTGAAAGAGCCACAATCGAAACAATCGAGAGCGGCTATATGACGGGCGATTTAATTCCTTTGTTCAAGCGCGAGGGGATAACTCCCGTCAAGCTCGACAGCGAAGGCTTTTTAAGAAAGATTGCCGAGAAGCTTTAACGATATGCCGAAATCCGAAATAAGAGAGAAGACAGAGTTCAGGGAAAATTGCGAGTACCGTTTTGTCGAAGCTATCGGCGGCGGGCTCGGGGCACTTGTGTTTCTCTGCGCGGCGGTGCTTTTGGTGCTGTATCTCGTCTACCGTGACGTAGACACGAGTGCGGTGGTCGGTATAATAATATCGCTGATTTTCACGATTATTCTGGAAATTGCCTGCGTGAAAATGTTTATTGCGGGGCTGAACGAGTTTTATAACCACGGTAAAACGGGGCTTGTCATCGACGAGTACGGCGTGCAGATTGCAGTGCGCACCGGACTTTTCAAGCGGGAACTGGTTTTCGTGCCATATTCGGATATGCAGAAGTTCTGCGTTTACAGGGACAGGTGGGAGCATTACCACGGTGACCCGTACAAGGATATAGACCTTAGTTTAAAGCCGTATAAAGTAACCGTTTTGAAAAAGGGGTGGATAACCTTTTGCGATTTGTGCGGCAACGAATATTCGATGCACATAAAGGAGTGTATGGAGGCGGGAGCGCAGATTACGGTGCACCTCGACGAAAGCCAGATTAACCGCGGTATAAGCGATATCCGCAAAGGCAGAAAAAGAAAGTAAATAAAATAAGCCCCGCGGCGCAAGCGCCGCGGGGCGTTTCTTTACTCGTTTCCGGCTTTGAAATTATACACGGGTTTTATTATTTTTTCTATCTCGACGGTGGGAGAGATGAGCCCGATTATTTCGTCCATAGGCTTGTAAGCCATAGGCGATTCGTCAATCGTCGCTTCGGTGGCGGTGGTAGTGTACACGCCGCGCATTTCCTCTTTGAATTCCTGCTCGGTAAAAAGCAGCTTCGCCTCGCTGCGCTTTAAGAGCCTCCCCGCGCCGTGGGGTGCGGAATTGTTCCAGTCGGGGTTGCCCTTGCCGCGCGCAATAACGCAGCCGTCGCGCATATTCATGGGTATCAGCACGCGCTGTCCCGCGTGCGCGGGGATTGCGCCTTTTCGGATAACGTTGTCGTCGTCGATAAAGTTATGCACGGTCTCGAAGCTTTCGCTGCGGTAAATTTTCAGGAATTTCAATATATCGTCAGCCATCTTTCTGCGGCTCAAAACGGCAAACTTCTGACAGATACGTAAATCGTGCATATAGTCCTGCATATGTTTGCCCTCGAGGTAGCAAAGCTCGGCGGGAATCTTGGTTTTATGCGCGTATTTTGCGTTGACCTCGGCAATTGCCTCGGGGATATCCCCTTGCTTACCGCTGTTTTTCAGCTTTTCCGTGACCGCCGCGCGTTCCTCTTCGGCGCAGAATTTACAGTCGTTTACGGCAAGCTTCTGATAGATTTTCGCCACCTGCAACCCTAAATTCCGCGAGCCGCTGTGAATAACTAAATAGCCGTTGCCGTCGTCGTCGCGGTCAATTTCTATAAAATGGTTGCCGCCGCCCAGCGTGCCCAAAGAGCCGTACAGTCTGTCGAAGTCGCGCAAGTCCTTAAAGCAGTATAACTGTTTAATGAGGTCTACGCCGTTGAATTCTTTTCGGCACGCCGTACCGCTGGGTATCTTGGCTTTGATAAATTTGTCAAGCTCTTCGAGAGAAAAATCCGCCTTGCCGAGCTCGACGGTCAGCATACCGCAGCCCAAGTCGACGCCTAAAACGTTGGGGATAATCTTGTCGGTCAGTTGCGCGGTAAAGCCGACAACGCAACCCGTGCCCGCATGCACATCGGGCATAATTCTCACCCGCGACCCCGCAAAGGGGGGCTGGGCAATCAGCGTATAAATCTGGTTGACCGCCTCGGGCTCTATATTTTCAGTAAAAATCTGCAAATCGTAATTCATAATCTCACCTTATCGACATTATGATAACATTCGCAGTTTTATAATGTCAATTTATTTGTTAAGCACCTTTTCGAAGTTGACGCCGTAGAAGTGAGCGCGGTCTGTGTTTTTAAGACAGTCGATAACAAACCGACTTGCCAAACTGCAGCTGTCGGAAAGCGATTTCCCGCCAAGATAGCTTGCTGTAAAGACGGATGCGAAAATATCGCCTGTGCCGTGCCGCTTTTCGGGCAGCTTTTCAAGCAGAACGTATGTGCCCTTGCGGGTGGGTTTTTTTGCGCGCATTATTTCGGTCAGAATGTATTCGCCTATATAGCCGCCACTTTCTACACCCGTAATAATAACCGTCTTGCCCGTCATTTCAAAAAGCTTGTTTGCAAGCTCTTTAATATACTCGTCGCCTTGCTCTTCGCGGTATTCCGTTTCGGTTAAAAAGCAAGCCTCGGTGACATTGGGCAGAATAATGTCCGCGCGCTTTATAAGCTTTCGCATTTCGGCAACGTAGTTTAAGTCGAACCCGCCGTAAAGCTTGCCGTTGTCGGCAAACACGGGGTCGATAATAACCGGCGCGCCGTCCTCCGAAAATTCGTCGAAGCACTTTTCAGCCAGTGCCATAAGCTCGGCTTTGCCTAAATAGCCCAAAAGGAACGCGTCGAATTTGATATTGTTGTTCTTCCAGTTCTCGTAGATTACGGGTATTTCGGGGGTGAGGTCGAGGTAGCTCCAGCCCTTGAACATAGTGTGGTTTGAAAGCACCGCCGTGGGCAGTACGCACGTCTCTATTCCGTAGCGCGAGAGTATGGGTAGCGCAACGGTCAGTGAGCACTGTCCTACGCACGATAAATCCTGCATAGTCAAAATTCTTTTGGTTTTCATAATTTCTTCCTCGTTGTTTGACATTATAAGGTAATATTGATATTATTAAAATATCCAAATCAGATATTTTTGATAGTACCAGATTATGTTGACCTACGACCTTTCCGAAAAGAATAAATATTACGATTTGTACCGTGCGATACGCGGCGATATTTTAAGCGGCAATTTAAAGCACGGCGACAAACTGCCGTCCAAGCGCAGCTTAGCCGAGCACCTTGGAGTAAGCGTTATCACCGTGCAGACGGCGTACGAACAGCTACTTGCCGAGGGATATATCCAAAGCGAACAGCGGCGGGGCTACTTCGTCGCCGAGGTCAACCCGCAGAGCGAACTATTATATTCGCCGTTAACGCACGTTGAAGAGCGGGAGGAACGCTATGATTTAGACCTCTGCTCCGGTCGTGCGCCTGTAAAATTGTTCCCCTTTTCGACTTGGTCTAAGCTTATGCGCGAGACTCTTTCCGAGGAGGGCGACCACCTTTTGGAGCGCGTTCCGTGCGACGGCGATTTTGCGCTTAAAGAGGCAATCGCGGCGTATCTGTACCGTTTTCGCGGGTTCAAGGTGGACGCGCGGCACATAGTTATAGGCGCGGGCGCGGAGTATCTGTACGGAGTTATAGTTCAGCTACTTGGCAGGGAAAAACCGTACGCGGTGGAAAACCCCGCCTATGCGCGAGTGCCTCAAACCTACGCTTTGAACGGAGCAAAATGCAAGTATATTGCCGTGGACGGCTGCGGGGTAAAGGTGGACGAGGTGGAAAAGAGCGGCGCGTGCGCACTGCACATATCGCCCTCGCACCAATACCCCACGGGCGCGGTTATGCCCGCGGCAAACCGCTCGAAGCTTTTAGCCTGGGCGCAGGATGAGAGCGCGTATATAATAGAGGACGACTACGACAGCGAATTCCGCTTATTCGGCAAACCGTTGCAGACGATGGCGGGTATGAACGGCGAAAGAGTGATATATTTAAACACCTTTTCCAAGACGCTCGCGCCGTCGCTGAGAATGGGTTATATGGTGTTACCCCCCCGACTATACGCCGATTACCGCAGATTATTCGGCAATTCGGCGAACGTCGTGCCGCTGTTCGAGCAGAAAACTCTTGCGAAAATGTTAGACGGCGGTTACTTCGAAAGGCACGTCAACAGATTGCGCAATTATTACCGCACCGTTCGCGCAAAGCTTTTGGAAATAATAGAAAAATTGCCCTTCGAAAAGGAGATAATAGAAACGGGCGGGGGGTTGCACCTGACCGTGCGGTTGCCGTCGTTTGAGAGCGACGAGGAAATCAAGGCGACGGCGAAAAAGCGGGGAATAAAGATAAAGTGCGTGTCCGACTATCTTTCCGCGCCCGATGAGCAGTACGACCGCGTTGCCGTGATCAACTATTCGAGCGTGGAAGAGGAAGCTTTATCCACACTTTGTAGACAACTTTCCACACATAATTCCTTGTAAAACCGTTCGTTGTAATGTAGAATTTTAAGCGTTGAGAGGTAAAAATTATGAAACAGACCACGGGTGAATTTCTTGAAACGCTTAGAAAGGCTAGCGGATTTACACAGCTCGAAGTTGCCGAAAAGTTAGGCGTTTCCAACCGCACGGTATCGAGTTGGGAAACCGACCGCACCGCGCCCGACCTTCTGATACTGCCCGCAATCGCCGATTTGTACGGCGTTACGGTGGACGAGATTCTGCGCGGCGAAAGAAGAGCGGCGGTTGAGCGCGGCGAGGAAATTTCGGAAAAAGCCAAGCGTGATTTGCGCAAAAGACGGTACGCCAAATACGGAACGAGGCGCGCGTTCTGTCTGGGCTTCGGGCTTTTGGGCAGTCTGATATTTCTTGCCGCGTGCGCGGTTATGCTGTATTCTTCCGCACCGCTTTGGCTGTCGGTTGTTTTAATGGTTTTGGGCGCGGGCGGGTGCATATCGTGCGTGATACTGCTTGCGTGCTTTGCCTTTTCGGCGGAGCGTAGCGAGGGAATTGTTCTCAAAGAGGACTACACCGAGGAAAACAAGCCGTATATTCAGTGCGTCCGTTGTAGTGTGTCAAAATCGCTTTTTTGGCTTTCGTTGCCGCATATTGCGGGGGTAATCGTCTTTTTAGTAGTGTTTTTCGCTATGGGATACTACGATTACTCGGTTACGGTCGGTAACGTTAACATACATTTGGACTACACAACGCCTACCGTAACGCTGGTTTGCCTTAACGCGGTATTCGCGCTCGCATTTATAATTTCGGGGATTGTTTTAAACCTTACGGGCATTTTTGGTCTGGGTACTGACGAGCAGAAGTCGGCGGTAAAAGCCAACGGTAAACTGCTCGGCAAAATATGCGGCTTCGGCGCAATCCCCGTCGCAATCGCGTTTGTGCTTATGATTGTGTTCTGTTCGGTTTTGCCGAGGGAAACCACAGAAATTTATTTCGAAACAAAGAGCAAGGAAGAGTTATATAGATTATTTCAGACTTTCAAAACGGAAGAAATTACCGCCGAGCAAGAGGACGGAAGCGTGCAAACGCTCGTGCCCGCGGGCGAGTACTATTTAAACTTTCAAAGCGAAAGTTGCGTGTCGCTGAGGGATAGCGACGGAAGTTATTATAACGTGCATAATTATTACGACCTCGGCAACGGCTTTTACGGAAGGCACTATTTGTACGGCGGGTGGACTCTTTACCATCTCGACTACGGTATAAGCGCCGAGGATTTAGTAAGCGAAGAAGTGTACTGGAATTATTTAGTCTATATCGGGTCTTGCAACGACGAAATTTATTTATACGAGTATGGCAAATATGCGGTAAACGTTGCTTATCCGTCTTCGTTTGTGAGCGAATTCGAAGTAGTCGACACCGTCGGAACACAAACAATCAGGGATTTGGTTTACTATGAAGATAAAGATTTATACCGTTACGAAACGTATTATTATTGCGATTTGTCTATGACTTTCGCCGTAGTGTTCTGGAGCGTTGTCGGCGCGACGGTCATTGCGGGAACGATTTCGTATTTTGTAAAGAGAAAGAAAACGGAATATTCATTTTAAATAAAGGTGAAATTATGAAGCTTAATTTCGAGCTTGTGCCCGACAGCTGCTGGTATTCGAATCTCAGAAGCGAACTGCCGCAGGAGGTATGGGATAAAATAAGAAAAAAGGCGTACGCGCGTGCGGGCGGGAAATGCATGATTTGCGGCGCGCCGACTTCGCGGCTCGAAGCTCACGAACAGTGGGAGTACGACGATAAAAACGGAGTTCAGCGATTAAAGAACGTCGTTGCAATCTGCCGTCCCTGTCACGAGGTTATTCATATCGGCAGAACGCAGCTAATGGGCAGGGAGCGCGAAGCAAGCGAACACTTTATGAAGGTCAACGGTTGCACTTACGCGGAGTACAGAAAAGCTCTCGGCGAGGCTAATGAAAAGCACCGCGAGAGAAGCCGTCGCGAATGGCAGCTCGACGTTTCGGAATTGCCGAAATTTATGTAAATAAAAAAAGCCGCCCGCGGAAAAATTTCCGCGGGCGGCTTCTTTCAAATTTTCATTCTGCTGCTTCTTTGAGCTTTTTGCCTTCGAGGGTCCGCTTAATTGCGGCGAAGGGAAGTATGAATACAGCCGCAACGGGCGTGAATAATAAACCGAAGAGGAATACTAATACCGAAAGTATCGCGCCTAAAATCGCGCCGCCGATTTTTACCAACAAAAGAAATATAAGTCCGTCCAAATCGAGAGTAAAGATAACGCCCGGCATTCTGAACGATTTCAGAAAGAAGAAGAAAATGTCGGTTACTACGCTGTCCTCCCAGAATACCTGTATGCCGAAAGCAGTCCAGCCGACAAATACCCCGACCGCCAGAAGCGCCGCCGCCCACAGCGGGTCGAGCTTGACTATTACCATAAACAATATACAAAACAGCAATGTTGCGCCCGCGCCGATAAGCGGTCCGAATATTACCGACCTCTTGTTTTGCCTTTTATAGTCGTAGTATTCCGAAACGTGCGATGCGTGTATGCGCTTTTTATTGCAGTCGTTGCAGTAAATGTGCTGCATACTGCGCCCGCCGCCCGTGACTACGTATTCGCCCGGACCTACGGGCTTTTTGCAGTCCTCGCAGTAACCGTTTATTATCTTCTGTTCCACAACCGTTTCCCTCACGACCTGCGGAGCGGGCGCGGGAGCAAGTGCGGGCGCGGGCGTTTCGACGGCGGCTGTCGCCGCGGTTTCGTCCGCGGGCGGAGTGTTGCCCAAAAGCTCGTCGGTGGAAATTTTGAAAATTTCGCACAGCTTTATTATAGTGGAGGCGTCGGGTTCCGTCTGACCGTTTTCCCATTTGGATACGGCCTGCGCCGAAACGTTGAGCTTGTCGCCCAGCTCTTTCTGCGTCATACTCAGTTTTTTGCGTTGCTCGGTAATCGTCTGTCCTAAGTTTTCCATTTTCTTCTCCTGTCATAACTCACGCGGAGTACGCAAGTGCCGCGTGTTTCGTAATTTATTATAACATTTAAACTTGCGGTTGTATAATTTTTACGCTCAACCAAAAGTTGAATTTTATATAAAAAAGGTTGATATGCGCTTTTTTTTATCATTATAACGCAGCTTTTTATTAAATTTCGGCTATTTTGCGCGAATTGCGGCTTTTGTTAGATTTTATCAAACTAACACATACTACATTTGGAAACGTGTTAAAAACTTTCATACAAGATATTGTGGTCAAAAGGTTGACTTAAAGCGGGCAGGGGCATATAATGTTAAACGTTGCGGCATAAAGACGGATAAAAATTATACAATATATTGTGTCTGTACTATTGACAAGCAACAATATATGTGTTATAGTGGAAACGTTCCACGTCAAGACAAACTAATTTACAAAAGTACAGGGGAAGGTGAGAATTATGAAGGTAATTAAAAGAGACGGTTCGACCGTAGATTTTGACAGAAGCAAGATAGTAAAGGCTATAAGCAAGGCAAACGAAGCCGTCGATATCGAGGACAGAGTAACCGACAAGCAAATAGAGCAGATTGTCGACGAAATTTCGCACCGTCACAGAACGCGCCTTCTCGTAGAAGACATACAGGATATGGTCGAGGAAAAGCTGATGGAACGTCAGAAGTACCGTCTTATGAAGGCGTACATCCTCTACCGTTACGAGCGTGCTTTGGTCAGAAAGGCGAACACCACCGACGAGAGCATACTTTCCCTTATAAAGAACGCCAACAAGGACGTTATGGAGGAGAACTCCAACAAGAACGCCCGTACTGCGTCCACCCAGCGCGACCTCATTGCGGGCGAGGTTTCCAAGGACTTAACCCGCCGTATTCTTCTTCCCGAATACATTTCCAAGGCTCACGACGAGGGTGCAATTCACTTCCACGACGCCGACTATTTCTTACAGCCCATTTTCAACTGCTGTCTTGTAAATATTAAGGATATGCTCGAAAACGGCACGGTTATGAACGGCAAGATGATTGAAAGCCCCAAGTCGTTCCAGGTTGCGTGCACAATCGTAACGCAGATTATAGCGTCGGTTGCGTCGTCGCAGTACGGCGGTCAGTCGGTAAACGTCGCGCACCTCGGCAAGTACCTGCGCCGCACCCGTGAAAAGTACGAGCGCGAGTGCAAGGAGCAGTTCGGCGACTCGCTTTCCGCCGAGGACACCAAGAAGATTGTGGACATGCGCCTTAAAAGCGAACTCAAAGCGGGCGTGCAGACCATACAGTATCAGATTAACACTTTAATGACGACCAACGGTCAGTCGCCGTTCGTAACTCTTTTCTTATATCTCGACGATAACGACGAGTATATCGAAGAGAACGCAATGATAATCGAGGAGATTTTAAAGCAGCGTTACGAGGGCATAAAGAACGAGGTGGGCGTTTACGTCACCCCCGCGTTCCCCAAGCTCATATACGTTCTGGACGAAAACAACTGCTTGAAGGGCGGCAGGTACGACTACCTTACGAGAATGGCGGTCAAGTGCTCGTCCAAGAGATTGTACCCCGACTACATTTCGGCAAAGAAGATGCGCGAAAATTACGAGGGTAACGTGTTCTCGCCTATGGGCTGCCGTTCGTTCCTTTCCCCCTGGAAGGACGAAGAGGGCAACTACAAGTTCGAGGGCAGATTCAATCAGGGCGTCGTTTCCATCAACCTTCCGCAGTGCGGCATTCTGGCTAAGGGCGACGAGAAGAAGTTCTGGGATATTTTAGAGGAAAGATTGCAGCTCTGCTACGACGCGCTTATGTGCAGACACGACTCTTTAATGGGTACGCTGTCGGACGTTTCGCCCGTTCACTGGCAGTACGGCGCAATCGCAAGGCTGCAAAAAGGCGAGAAAATCGACAAGTACCTTTTGGACGGTTATTCGACGATATCTTTGGGATATATAGGGCTCTACGAGGTCACGAAGCTTGTAAAAGGCTGTTCGCACACCACTCCCGAGGGTCAGGAATTCGCGCTGAAAGTTATGAACACGCTGCGCGCTCACTGCGAGAAGTGGAAGAAGGAAACGGGGCTCGGCTTCGGTCTTTACGGCACGCCCGCGGAATCGCTCTGCTACCGCTTTGCGCGTATCGATAAGGAGCGTTTCGGTACGATTAAGGACGTCACCGACAAGGGCTATTACACCAACAGCTACCACGTCGACGTGCGCGAAAAAATCGACGCGTTCACTAAGTTCACGTTCGAGAGCCAGTTCCAGAAAATCTCTTCGGGCGGCGCGATTTCGTATATCGAGATACCCAATATGCGCCAGAACCTCGACGCGATGGAGGACGTCGTTCAGTATATCTACGACAACATTCAGTACGCCGAGTTCAACACCAAGTCGGACTACTGCCATATCTGCGGCTTCGACGGCGAGATTATTATCAACGACGACAACGAATGGGAGTGCCCGATTTGTCACAATAAGGACCAGCGCAAGATGAACGTAACCCGCCGTACGTGCGGTTACCTCGGCGAAAATTTCTGGAACGTCGGCAAGACCAAGGAAATCAAGGCAAGAGTACTTCACTTATAAAAACAAAGCTAATTCGCCGCCGCGCAGCCGCGCGGCGGCGAAATTAAGTTTTACGCGGTACGGATAAAGGGGGATAAAAGTTGAGTTCTTGTTTACTTGTCGAGAGTGACGTTGTTTCAAATATTGTGTCGTTAACAATTCTCTGCGTTTTATTACTGTCGGTTTTTATTTGGGCTTACTTTCTGGAACGGTCAATTTATAAAGAGAAAAAAATATACGAAACCGAAGGTGTCAAAGATAATTTCGAAATAAAAATTAACCGCTACTTTATCGGCATAATGATATTTTTCGCCGTCATTTTCGGTGTTATTGCAATAATGTGTTTAATTTTGTACCTTGCCAAAGTACCCGATTATTTTTCGTTGGGAGAAACTTTGGGTATAACTTGCAGTTTCGGTATTTGTGCCGTAATTATCGGAATTTTCACGGTTTGTGTTAAGAGATGGCGCGTATCGGTAAGCGGTGAAAAAATTACTAATGTACCAGCCATTGGCAAAAGGCGTGAATTTTCTATAAAAGATATTTCGAATGTAGAAAAAAAGCAACCGCCGATGGGTGACAACATAATACTCAAAATTTATATAAATCAGGAAAAGAAGCTCGCGTTGACAGTTAACGTCAATTTGACAAGAGGCGGCGGGCAGTTAATTAAAAAACTTGAAAAGTCAGGAATAATATAATGCATTACGCTACAATAAAGTACAACGATATATCCAACGGACCGGGCGTGCGCGTAAGTCTGTATGTGTCGGGTTGCCGCAATCACTGCAAAAACTGCTTCAACCCCGAAACGTGGGATTTTAACTACGGCGAGCCGTTTACCAAAGAAGTCGAGGACAAGATTATCGAGGCAATGAAGCCCGCCCATATAAAGGGCTTTACGCTTTTGGGCGGCGACCCGTTCGAGCCCGAAAACGCAAAGGCGCTTGCGCCGTTTATGAAAAGATTGCGCAAAGTTTATCCGCAAAAATCCTTCTGGTGCTTTACGGGCTACGACTACGAACGCGACCTTTTAACGGGCAAGCAAGGCGACCCCGATGACGTTATGGCGATTTTAAAGACCCTCGACGTGCTTGTCGACGGCAAGTTCGTAGAGAGTTTAAAGGACTTGAACCTGCGCTTTAAAGGCTCGTCAAATCAGCGTACCATTTTAGTGCAGAAGTCTTTGGAAACGGACGAAGTGGTTCTTTGGGATAACACGACTTTTATTTAAGGAAACATACATATGAAAATCAACGTTAAGAAGTTAAACGAAAAGGCTGTAATGCCCTCGTACGGCAGCGAGTTTGCGGCGGGTGCGGATTTATATGCTTGCATCGAAAGCGACGTCACGGTTGCTCCGCACACGACGGTTATGATACCCACGGGTATTGCAATCGAGCTTCCCGTAGGATACGGCGGGTTTATTTACGCGCGCAGCGGACTTGCAAGTAAGCGTAATCTTGCGCCCGCAAACAAGGTGGGAGTGGTCGACTGCGACTACCGCGGCGAGGTCAAGGTGGCACTTCACAATCACGGCGAAACGGCGCAGACGGTTGCCGTCGGTGAGAGGATTGCGCAGCTTGTTGTTGCGCCCTATATAACCGCCGAGTTCGTCGAGGCGGACGAGCTGTCCGACACGGTTCGCGGCGCGGGCGGCTTCGGTTCTACCGGTACTAAATAAAAAACAGAGGGATAAAAGATATGGAATGTAAAAACTGTGGAATCTTAAATCCTGATGACGCCGTCTATTGCAAGAATTGCGGTAAGCGACTCGACGGCAGGAAAAACTGTCCTGCCTGCGGCTCGGTTATTGATGAAGATTCGGTGTATTGCAACGCTTGCGGAGCAAGGGTAGACGGTAAGATTGTCTGCAAAAACTGCGGCACCGCTCACGACGGAGCGTTCTGTCCTCAGTGCGGCAGCAAAAGCCGAGCAGTCGGAGTGAACGTCAAAGAGCGTGCAAGCGGCGCCTCATCCCAAGCGGCAATTAAGGCAAGTAAAATTATTAACTACGTTTCTCTTGCCCTTGTTTTAGCCGTTACCGTGCTATCGATAATTTTCGTTTGCTTAACGGGCGTTAAGGTAGGTTCGCAAGAAGGCGAGAGTGTTTCACTCGGCATATTCGACTATTTCGGCAAAGAATTCAGCGATGCTAAGGACGCGCTGAGTGAGATTACGATAGGTGCAAGCTCCGCATATAAAGCTTCACTTTATACGCCTGCGGTATTGGGATTGATTTCGGTTATAATAGGTCTTGCGGGAACGGTGGCTTTTGCCATAACAGGCGCCGTAAAAGCTATTTTGAATTTGGTCAGGAAAAAGGATAAAAGCGCTACCGTGTGGGCGTTGCTTGCGTTCGTTTGCTATATGTTCTGTGCAAGTATGATCATGTCTATTAACGCTGCATCGGCATCGGTATCTTCTTCGGTCATTTCCGTCAGTACGAAGGTAGAGTTTAACGGCGCAACCGTTGCGGGAATAGTGCTCTGCACGGTAATGGTTGTCGGCTCTGTCGGTTGCGACGCAACAATTTATTTTATGAAGGAAAAACTTAACGCATACAAGATTGTCGAGCGTGTGCTGGCGGTCGTTGTTGCGGTTGGTGCGGTTATTGTGGTCGCTATGTTTGCCTCTCCTATGGTAACGTGGATTAACACTTACACTAATATTGATCGTTACGATACTGTGACTGTAAAGACTAAGACGGGTATGGGACTTTTGGGTTTGTTAGCGGTATATATCGCGGGAAACGATTACCAAATTGAAAGCAATGTGCCTTCAACCGCATCAAAAGATTTAAATTTGATGGAATTTTACAGCATATTCGGTCAGTTGTGTATTTTTATCGCGATTATTGCGGCGCTGCTGTTCGTTGTAGTTGTTCTGAGCAAAGACGGAAAGAAAAGCAGATGCTTATCGATTATAGGTTCGAGTGTATTTTTGGCGTCTACTCTGGTTGCGTTGATTACGTCCGTACTTGCCGGTAAAATGTTCATTACGTCAGTAAACTCTTCGCCGTATAACGATAGCACGAATAAAATGACTTACGCGCCTGTTATAGTGGCGTTTGTGTTTGCGGTACTTACGTTTGCGGGTAACATATGCCGCGCCGTTTTCGGCGTTAAGAATAAAGAAAAACTCGAAGAGTGTTCTGCCGAGTGAGCTGAATAATTTATGAAATATTTTTTAGGTATAGATATCGGCGGCACTAATATCAAAGGAGTGCTGGTTGACGGAAGCGGTAAAATTTTAAGCGAGGGCAGCGTGCCTACGGGGTGCGAGGGCGGCGGCGAAAATATGTGTAAGAACATAGCTTTGCTGTGCGCGGACTTGCAGACCCGAGCGAATGTTGCGGCGGAAGCGGCGGGCGTAGGTTGCCCCGGTATGATTGCTGATAGCGGCACGGTGTTGTTCGCAGGCAATCTCGGCTTGAAGAATTTTCCGCTTAAAGAGAAGCTGTCCGCTCTTTTGAATATGCCCGTCGACGTCACAAACGACGCGAACGCGGCGGCTCTCGGCGAGTCGGCTTTCGGCGCGGGCAAGGGTTACTCGGACAGCGTGTTCATAACCCTCGGCACGGGAGTGGGCGGCGGCATTATCATAGGCGGAAAGATTTTCGGTGGCGGCAAAAACGTCGGTGCGGAAATCGGGCATATGGTAATCAAGCACGGCGGCGAAAAATGCACCTGCGGAAGGAAGGGGTGTTTCGAGGCGTACTCCTCGGCAACCGCGCTTATACGCGACACGAGGAAAGCTATGGAAGAGGACAAATCGTCGGCAATGTGGAGTTGCGGCGGGCTTGAAAAGGTCACGGGTAAAACAGCGTTCGACTTCGCCGACAGCGACCCCGCGGCAAAAAACGTGGTCGACGGATATATCTACGACCTCGCGTGCGGGATAATAAATCTTGCGAACATTTTCAGACCGCAAGCCGTCATTCTGGGCGGAGGAGTAGCCGAGCAGGGCGAGCACCTTATCGCTCCCTTGCAGGAGAGGTTAGACGCTAAAATTTTCGGCGGGCAGGGTTACGCTCCCGTAAAGATTGTAAAGGCGAGCCTTGGCAACCTTGCGGGCGCGTTGGGCTCGGCTAAGCTTGTGATGAATTCATAAATAAATTCAGCCGTCATAGTATAATAAACTATGGCGGCTAAAAAATTTAAGGGCAAAAACGGAATATTCGCGGCTGTCGGCGCGGCAACGGGCTTGGGCAACGCGTTCAGATTTCCCGCGCTGTGCGTAAAGTACGGCGCGGCGTTTGTTATTGCGTACGCGGTCGTTCTCGCCGCCGTGTGCTTTCCCTTGCTTGTTGCCGAACTCGGTTTCGGAAGAAAGCAAGTGAGCGGGAAAAGGGCTAAAATATGGGCGGTTATAATGCGTGCGGCGGCGGCAAATTCCGCGTTGATTGCGCTATATTACGGGGTCATTGCCGCAAAATTAGGCTCGGCAAGCCTGTCTTTCGCCCTCTTTTCGACCGCGGAAGGCGGAGGCAATTATCTGTTCGTTTTTGCCGTATTTTTAGTGTTGGGTGCCGCATATGCCCTGTTGAAAGGCTCTTCCAAGGCGCTTTCAGTGTCGGGAAAGCTGTCCGTAACGCTTTCACTTTTGCTTTTTTGCGGTCTTGCGGTGGCGGGAATTAAGCGCGGCGGCGCGTTTTCTTCGTTCGAATTTAGCCGACTTTTGAGCGTTGATATATGGATTGACGCACTGGGGCAGTCGCTTTTGGCGCTGTCTTTGGCGGCGGGAGTTATGCCGTCCTACGCAAAAACACTGCCCGAAGGCTCGTCCTCGGTTGCCGCCGCGCTCAAAATAGTTGTTGCGAATTTCGTAATCTGTATGCTCGCAACCCTGTCGATTTTGCCTTTTTCGGTCACTTTTTCCCGAACGGTCGGGGTATTATGCGCAATAGACGCGTATTCGCAGGTAATTTTCGCACTATGCTCGGGCGGTGCGGGAGCGCGTATTTTCGGTTTTCTGCTGTTTGCGGTTTTAACCGTGGTGGCTGTTCACTCTCTTTCGTCGCTGGCTTTCCCCGCGGTATCGGGCGCGGAGGCGAAGATAAAGCGCGCGCCACTCGTCTTCTGCATAGCCGCCGCGTGCCTTGCTCCGCTCTTTTCGTGCGATAATATGTTGGTTTTAAACGTCTGTGATAAAATAGCGTGTTCGGTAAACGCAGTCGCAATAGCCGTCGCGGAAGTGCTGTTTTTCCTTTCAAAGCGGCATATTACGGGGGCAATCGCCGTTTCGGACGGTATTTGACAAATTTTTCGCGTAGTATTAAAATATAAATTGACGTATGAAGAGAACTTTAAAATACTTAAAACCGTATTCGGGTACGGTGGCGGCGGGACTTATATTCAAGTTTATCGGCAGTGTTGCCGAGCTGTTTCTGCCCTTGATACTCGATTACATAATAGACGAAGTCGTGCCTGTAAAAGATACGGACATGCTTATAATTCTCGGCGCGGTAATGCTCGGGTTCTCTTTAATCGCGCTGTTCGGCAACATAATCGCCAACCGCTTAGCCGCAAAGTCGTCGGGTAAAATGACGAGGGATTTGCGCTACGACTTATTCAAAAAGACCTCCTCGCTGACGGGAGCGCAGGTGGACGGATTTACTCTGCCGTCGCTCGTGTCGAGGCTGACCTCCGATACCTATTACGTCAATCAGGCTGTTGCCCGTTCGCTGCGCCTCGGAGTGCGCGCGCCCATACTTTTAATCGGCGGGCTTGTCCTGACCTTTCTTTTAGACTGGCGACTTGCTCTCGTGCTGTTAGCTTGCGTGCCCCTCGTCACGGTTGCGGTCGTAGTTATCACGAAAAAGAGCGTGCCGATGTACACCAAGGTACAGAGAAGCGGCGACAAAGCGGTGCGGACGATGCAGGAAAACATTTCGGGAGTGCGCGTCATAAAGGCGCTTTCGAGGAGCGACTTCGAAGTGGAAAAATTCCGCGCGGTCAACGACGAGCTGACCGCCGACGAGTTTAAAACCAACCGTTTAACCTCGCTTACAAACCCGTTGGCAACTCTCATTTTAAACGCGGGACTTGTGGGCGTAATTGCCGTCGGCGCGGTGATAGGGGCGCAGGCGGGCACGGTGCTCGCGTTTTTGCAGCTGTTCGTAATAATGCTCAACGCAATGCTGGGCATCTCGAAAATTTTCGTCACCCTCTCGCGCGGCGTGGCGAGTGCCGAGCGCGTAGAAAGAGTGCTCGAAACCGATGGCGCTATGCCCTCGGGCGAATATCCCGAAAGCGACGGAAAGTACGCGTTCGAGTTTAAGGACGTAAGCTTTTCTTACAACGGCAAAGAGAGCAACCTCAAAGGCGTGAGCTTTGCCGTAAAGCGCGGGCAGACGGTTGGAATAATCGGCGGCACCGGCAGCGGCAAGACGACGCTCATTTCTCTTTTAATGCGCTTTTACGACGTGGACTGCGGCGCGGTATACGTAAACGGTAAGGACGTGCGCTCCTATCCCGAGGGCGAGCTTCGCAGAAAATTCGGCGCGGCTTTCCAGAACGACTTTTTAATCGCCACGACCGTGCGAGAAAATATCGACTATTTCCGAGACCTTCCCGAAGAAAATATTTTAAAGGCGGCGGAGGTAGCCTGTGCGGCGGAATTTATAGAGGTCCTGGAAGGCGGGCTGGATTATCCTCTCGCGCAGAAGGCGGCTAACCTTTCGGGCGGACAGAAACAAAGACTTTTGATTGCGCGTGCGCTTGCCGCCGAGCCCGAAATTTTAATATTGGACGACAGCTCGTCCGCGCTCGACTACGCAACCGACGCAAGACTGAGAAAGGGATTAAAAGAGAGTTACCCCGACTGTACCAAGCTAATCGTCGCGCAGAGGGTGAGCGCGGTAATGAACGCCGACCTCATAATCGTTATGGACGACGGTGAAATCGTCGGGGCGGGCACTCACGAGGAGCTTAAAAATACCTGCGAGGAGTACGGGCAGATTTGCCTCGTGCAGACGGGAGGCGACTTATGAAAGAACCCCGTATGAACGTGAGCGACCGCCGCTCTTTCGCAAACAAGAAGGTCGACGTTAAACACACGTTGAAAAGACTTCTGTCCTATCTCAGACCCTCGCTGCCGCTCTTCATTATCGTATTTATCGGCAACCTGCTGTCGGTTGTGCTGTCACTGCTCGGACCGTATATCTGCGGGCTTGCGGTGGGCGAAATAAAGACGGACGGCAGTACGGATTTCAACGCGATTACTTATTACTGCATAATACTCGCGGCGGTATATATCGCGTCGGAGCTTATAAATTACGCGACGACGGTGGGTATGGCGTACGTCGCGAGGAAGATGACCAACAAGATGCGCGGCGACCTTTTCAAAAAGCTCGTGCACCTGCCCGTGGGGTATTTCGACAACCGTCAGGCGGGCGACGTCATATCCGTTTTATCCTACGATATCGACACGGTGGGCACGTCGCTTGCAACCGACGTTCTGCTCGTGCTGAAGAGCGCGGTTTTGATAGTCGGCTCGCTGACTATGATGCTCATTATCGCCGCGCCGCTTGTCGCCGTGTTTGCCGTCACCGTGCCGCTGTCGCTGATTATGACGCGCATTATCGCCAAAAAAGTACAGCCGCTATACCGTAAGCGCTCGGCAAAGCTGGGCGAGCTGAACGGCTTCGCCGAAGAGGTGCTCGCGGGGCAGAAGACTACCAAGGCGTACAACCGCGAGGAGGAAATCTTGCAGCGCTTCCAAGCCAAAAACGAGGAGGCGAACGACGCATACACGACCGCCGAATACTACGGCACTATTTCGGGACCCTGCGTAAATCTTGTTAACAATCTCTCGCTCACGCTTATAAGCGTGTTAGGCGCTTTAATGTTCGCGTTCGGCTGGGGCGGCGTCGGTATAAGTCAGATTTCCTCGTTCGTGCTGTACTCGCGCAAGTTCTCTGGCCCTATCAACGAAATAGCCAACGTTATCGGCGAATTCCAGTCGTCGATAGCCGCCGCCGAGAGGGTGTTCGCCGTGCTCGAAGAGAAGGAAGAGGAGCTTGAATGCGAGGGCGCGGGCAAGCTCGAAAACGTTAAGGGCGACGTTGAAATCGACGGCGTGGACTTCGGATACGTGCCCGAAAAACCCGTGCTTAAAAACTTTTCGCTTAAAGCGGACAGCGGCGGTCTGATTGCAATCGTCGGCAAGACGGGCGCGGGCAAGACGACGGTTATCAATCTTTTAATGCGCTTTTACGACGCGGACGCGGGCACGATTAAGATAGACGGTCACGACATAACCGAAGTGACGCGTTCGTCGCTTCGCGGAGCGTTTACTATGGTGTTGCAGGACACCTGGCTGTTTGCGGGCACGGTGTACGAAAACATAGCCTACGGCGCGGAGAACGCCACGCGCGAGCAGGTGGAAGAGGTCTGCAAAAAGGCGAGGATACATTCGTTTATCACCCGTCTGCCGCAGGGCTACGACACCTATCTTTCGGACAACGCGGTGAACATATCCAAGGGGCAGAAGCAGCTTCTGACCATAGCGCGGGCAATGCTCTCGCCGTCGCCCATGCTCATTTTGGACGAGGCGACGAGCAACGTCGATACGCGCACCGAGCAGATTATTCAGGGCGCAATGACCGAGCTTATGAAGGGCAAGACGTGCTTTGTAATAGCGCACAGACTGTCGACCGTAAAAAACGCGGATAAAATCTTGGTTATGGACGGCGGCAACGTCGTGGAACAGGGCACGCACGCCGAGCTTATGGAACAAAAAGGTTACTATTACAGACTGTATAACAGTCAGTTTGAGAGCTATTGATTTGCTGATGTTAGTTCGTGTTTTAGCGCAAGCAATTAAAGGACTTGGCAGCGGTGCCCACCGCAGAAAATATTTTACAATAACCGACAAAACCCGTCAAACTTCTTGCTTTTTATTATAATAGTGTGATAAAATCTACGAGTAAGTATTTATAAATAGGAGTGTTTGTATGTCACAAAATAGTTTCAACGGTACGAACGAGCAGGAAAAGGCTCTGCGTGAAGTTATCGCAAAGCACCGCTCGGAACGCGGCTGTCTTATGCCCATATTGCACGAGGCGCAGGGCATTTACGGCTATCTTCCCGCGGAAGTACAGACCATTATCGCCGAAGAGCTGAACATACCTCTTTCGGAGGTTTACGGCGTTGCCACCTTCTACACGCAGTTTTCGCTGCAACCCAAGGGCAAGCACCGCGTATCGGTCTGCCTCGGCACGGCGTGCTACGTCAAGGGCAGCGACAAAATTCTTGCCGCGGTTGAGAGGGAACTCAGAATTTCCTGCGGCGAATGTACTCCCGACGGTATGTTTTCAATCGACAGCTGTCGTTGCGTAGGAGCGTGCGGTCTTGCGCCCGTAATGATTGTCGACGACGACGTTTACGGCAGGCTCACCGAAAAGGACGTTCCCGGAATACTCAAAAAGTATATGGAGGAATAAGGGGGTAAGACAAATGACTGTACAAGAACTTGAAAAAAGAGCGGCTAAAAAAGCCGACCTCATTAAGGTAAGAAGAATTATAAGAGAGCAGGCGGAAGCGCTTTCCGTCAATACGGGATATAGAAAGCAGGTGCTCGTGTGCGGCGGTACGGGCTGTACCTCGTCGAGCTCGCTTAAAGTTATCGAACAGCTCGAAGCAAGCTTCAAGGAGCTGGGTATCGACGACGTTTTAATCGTAAAGACGGGTTGCTTCGGTCTGTGCGCCTTAGGCCCTATTATGATTGTTTATCCCGAGGGTGCGTTCTATTCGCAGATGACCCCCGAGCACGCCAAGACGGTTGCCGAAAAGCACCTCGTCAAGGGCGGCAATATCGTAAAGGAACTTCTTTACGCGCCCACCGTTCACGAGGACGGCAGCGTAATTCCCTTTGCGGAAATTCCTTTCTACAAGCACCAGATGCGTATAGCGCTTAGAAACTGCGGCGTTATCGCGGCGGAGGATATCGACGAGGCGCTTGCGGCGGGCGACTATCAGGCATTGAAGAAGGTGCTGTTCGAGATGACCCCCGACCAGGTTATCGATACGGTTTTAGCTTCGGGCTTACGCGGACGCGGCGGCGCGGGCTTCCCCACGGGACGCAAGTGGGCGTTTACCAAGGCTTCGCAGGGCGACGTCAAATACGTCTGCTGTAACGCCGACGAGGGCGACCCCGGCGCGTTCATGGACAGGTCGGTTCTGGAAGGCGACCCTCATACCGTGTTAGAGGCGATGACCATAGCGGGCTATGCGATAGGCGCGCATCAGGGCTACATATACGTCCGCGCGGAGTATCCCATCGCGGTTGAAAGACTTAACATTGCCATAAGTCAGGCGAGAGAAGCGGGACTTTTGGGCAAGAATATTTTGGACAGCGGCTTCGATTTCGATATCGATATCCGTCTGGGCGCGGGCGCGTTCGTCTGCGGCGAGGAAACGGCGCTTATGCGCAGTATCGAAGGCGGCAGAGGCGAACCCCGTCCCCGTCCTCCGTTCCCCGCGGTAAAGGGACTTTTCGACAAGCCTACGCTTTTGAATAACGTGGAAACCTGGGCAAACATTTCGCCCATCATCTTAAACGGCGCGGAGTGGTTTGCGAATATCGGCACCGAAAAGAGCAAGGGTACCAAGGTATTCGCGCTCGGCGGTAAAATCAATAACGTAGGTCTTGTGGAAGTTCCCATGGGAACCAAGCTTTCGACCATAATCAACGACGTCGGCGGCGGCATACCCCACGGCAAGAAATTCAAGGCGGCTCAGACGGGCGGTCCTTCGGGCGGCTGTATTCCCGCAAAGTATATCGATATCGAGATGGACTTCGACAACCTCGTCGCTATCGGCTCTATGATGGGCTCGGGCGGACTTATCGTAATGGACGAGGACACCTGTATGGTCGACATTGCGAAGTTCTATCTTGAATTCACCGCGGACGAGAGCTGCGGCAAGTGCACGCCCTGCCGTATCGGCACAAAGCGTATGCTCGAACTGCTCACGAAGATTACCGAGGGCAACGGCGAGGAGGAAGACCTTGAAAATATCAAGGAAATCGCCGAGCATATGAAGAGCTCGTCGCTGTGCGCGCTCGGACAGTCGGCGCCCAACCCCATCTTATCGACGCTGGCGCATTTCGAGGACGAGTACGTTGCGCATATCCGCGACAAGCACTGCCCCGCTGGCGTGTGCAAATCGCTTTTGAACTACTACATCAACCCCGACAAGTGCCGCGGCTGTACGCTCTGCGCGCGCAACTGCCCCGCAAACGCTATAAGCGGCGCGGTCAAGAATCCTCACGAGATAGATTTGAAGAAGTGTATCAAGTGCGGACAGTGTATTTCGCATTGCAAGTTCAACGCAATCGAGAAGAAGTAAGGGGAGGTAAGACTAATGGTAAATTTAAAGATTAACGGCATAGCGGTAAGCGTGCCCGAAGGTTCGACTATTTTAGAGGCGGCAAAGCTCGCCAACGTGCGTATCCCCACCCTCTGCTATTTAAAGGAAACCCAGTGCATCGGTTCCTGCCGTATGTGCCTCGTTGAGGCTACGGGCGCAAGAGGTCTGGTTGCCGCGTGCGTATATCCCGTTGCCGAGGGTATGGAAGTAAGGACTAATACCCCCAAGGTAAGAAAGTCGAGAAAAACTACGCTCGAACTCATTCTGTCCACGCATAAGAAAAAGTGCTTATCCTGCGTGCGCTCCATGAACTGCGAGTTGCAGAAGCTCGCTTTGGAGTACAACGCCGAAGAGGACAAGTTCGGCACCGACCACGACATTAAGCCCATCGACGACCTTTCGCCGTCGGTTGTTAGGGACAATTCCAAGTGTATTATGTGCACCCGCTGCGTTGCGGCTTGCGAAAAGCAGACCATAGGCGCAATCGGTCCCAAGAAAAGAGGTTATGCAAAGACTATCGGCTCGCCGTTCGACGTTTCGCTGGCACATACTCCCTGCGTAAACTGCGGACAGTGTGTAGTTGCCTGCCCCGTAGGCGCGCTGTATGAAAAGAGCTCGGTTGCCGACGTATGGGGCGCAATCGTAGACCCCAACAAGAAGGTCGTGTTCTTCACCGCGCCTTCCGTAAGGGCAACCTTGGGCGAGGCTTTCGGTCTGCCCGTAGGCACCAACGTCGAGGGCAAGATGGTCACGGCTATAAAGCAGCTCGGCGACGTAGAGTGCTTCAATATGGACACCACCGCCGACCTCACGATTATGGAAGAGGCTAACGAGCTTTTGGCAAGACTTAAAAACGGCGGCACGACGCCCATGTTCACGAGCTGCTGCCCCGGCTGGATTAAATTCTGCGAGCATTACTATCCCGAATTTTTACCCAACCTTTCAACCTGCAAATCGCCGCAGGAAATGTTCTCGGCACTGCTTAAAACGTATTACTGCCAGAAGAACGGCATAGACCCCAAGAACCTGTACGTCGTATCGGTTATCCCCTGCACGGCGAAGAAGTTCGAGGTCACGAGGGAGGAGCTGGGCAATTACACCGACAGCGCAATCACCACGCGCGAGCTTGCCAAGATGATTAAGGAAGCGGGCATCGACTTTGCCAACCTTTCCGACTCTCCTTACGACGATCCGTTCGGCTTAGCTTCGGGCGCGGGCGCAATCTTCGGCGCAACCGGCGGCGTTATGGAAGCGGCGCTCAGAACGGCGGCTAAGGCTCTCGGCGATAAGGACGAACCCATCGTGTTCAACGAGGTGCGCGGAACTGCCGGCTTGAAGGAAGCGGAGTTCACTCTCGGCGGAGTTAAGGTCAGCGTTGCGATTGCAAACGGACTTGCAAACGCTCGTAAGATTATCGAGAGCATAAAGAGCGGCGAAAAGAACTACACGTTCGTAGAAGTTATGGCTTGCCCCGGCGGCTGTATCAACGGCGGCGGACAGCCCTACGTTCACGACGAAGTGCGCAACTCGGTCGACCTTAAAACTCTGAGGGCGCAGGCTCTGTACGATTACGATAACGACAGCAAGGTACGCTGCTCGCACGACAACGCGACGGTAACCGCGCTGTACAAGGAGTTCTTCGGCGAACCCAACAGCCACAAGGCTCACGAGTTATTGCATACGACCTACGTTGCAAGACCCAAGTACTAAGAATAAAAACGAAAAGCGCCGTGGTGATTTCACCGCGGCGCTTTTTATTATTCTTCGTTTTCAAGAATTTCAAGTATCTGTGTAAGCTTTTTTCGCATATCGGATATTTCTTTACGAATACTCACGTTTCGTTCAAAGGTATTGTCCTCGCATTGTTCCCGAAAGTCGCAGTGCTTGGCAGTGGGGGAAATACTTCGTGTATTGCGCTTAGTTATCTCGTGATGCATACAGTGCCCGATAAGCGTTTTAAAACGCATTTTTCTTTTTGTGTATAAAGCCTGATAGTATTTGCAGTTTTTACAGATATCGTTTGAAGTTAATACTAATCCCATTGTGCTCACCAAAAAGATAATACTACTAAATTTTAGTATTGTCAACTAATTTTTAGTAGTTCCTGATATTATTAAGATATGAAATACGAAATAAAATATAGGATAAAAGAACTTAGGAAAGAGAAGGGGCTAACGCAAAAACAACTTGCGGTTTTAATGAATAAATCGGAAACGGGTTTGGCGAGTTGGGAACAAGGTTTATCCGAACCAAATGTAAACGATTTGCGGCTACTGTGCCAAATATTCGAAGTTTCGGCAGATTATTTGTTGGGTTTAACCGATTAAATTAAATAGC
>CAMWWH010000004.1 GCA_947177975.1 uncultured Clostridia bacterium
CTACCTGTATGGGTTACGCTTCGGCTGCGGTTGGCAAAAGGGGCTGCACGGTCTTTTCGGATAAGTTTAAGCGGCTGAGCTTTTTTAAAGCTCAGCCGCTTTTATTTTTTAAAATTTACCTAAACACTGCAAGATTATACACGTTATTGCCAGAAGCACGAGATACAGCGAGAACCACTTATAGTTCGCCTTTTTTATTGCCGCAAGCATAACCTTTATCGCAAAAAATCCCGCTATCGCCGAAACGATAAATCCTATTGCTATGCACCACCCGAACTGCGGTCCTGCGACCTCGAACGAATACGCAAGGCTCTCTTCCCCTTCACGGGTAAGCCCCTTGAAAAGCTCGACGGCAAAGCTGCCTAAAATTACGGGTATGGACATTAAAAACGAGAACTTGGAAACCTCTTCCGCCGTGCCGCCCGCAAACGTTCCCGCCGCAATCGTCGAGCCGCTGCGCGATATCCCCGGTAAGATTGCCACGGCTTGCGCAAAGCCCATCGGCAAAGTCGTGCGCCAGCACAGCGGCAGCTCGCGCTTTCTGCGCTTTGCGAACATCTCGGTTGCAAACAGCATCGCCGCAGTGAATATAAAGAACGCCGCAAGCACCGCCCCGACGTACTTGCCGCCCATTAAATGCTCCTCTATTACGTCGTCGAGCAACAGCCCCGCTATCCCTGCGGGTATGGTTGCGACGATAAGATATAAGAGCGTTTTAAACGGTTTTTTGAAGAGGTCGAGAATATCCCGCCAAAAAATAAAGCACACCGCCACGAGAGTGCCGAGGTGCAATATTATATTGAAAAACAATTCCGCCCCGCCGATATTAACACCGAACACCCGCTGTAAAAACGTGAGGTGCCCGCTCGACGAGACGGGTAAAAATTCAGTTAATCCTTGAGTAAGCCCTAGTAAAAGTGCTTGCCACCATTGCATTTAGTTAAGCCCCGATAAATCCTTATAAGCGTCCGTGTAGACGGTTACCGCCTTTTCGGTGTTGTATTCCTTCAACACCGTGTTAGTCTTCAGCGTTACCTCGTTAGCAAGGTGGGAATCCTTTATCCAGTTGTAGAAGCGGTTTTCAAACGTGCCTTCGGTAGTAACCCTTGCTTCGGTGAAGCTGGGGTTATAAACGTCGCCGCCCGCCGTGTCGAACGTTTCGGTGACGTAGATAAGATGCCAGCCGTAGTCGCCCGCGCAGACCGCAAAATTGCCTTCGCCCAATTTTACCGCCGCTTGCGCCGCATACTCGAACTCTTTGATATAGTTCGTATCGTACGCGGAAACCGTGTAGCCGATATACTGCGAAAGTACGCCCGTATCCGTCGTGTACGCATACTGCAATTCGTTTACAGCCGACATTACCTTGTAGCGGTCGGTCGTTGCGTAGAACATATCCGCTCTGCCCTTGTTTTCGCCCAGCTTGACTTCGCCGGTTGCGTATACGAGAAGCGAATAGTCGATTTCCTTATCCGTGTCCCCGCCCGTCTTGGTAAAGTTCCGGGTCTGGTAGTAGCCGTTCTTTATGTGCGTCTGCACCTTATCGCCGTCGGGCTCACCCGTAAGCACATAGTTAATATATGCCGAGAATTCGTCCAACATATCATCTATCGTCAATTTTTTGGGAATTAACGTGTAGCTTCCGTCGGTATTCTTTTTGACCGTGCCGTTGTAGGAATAGCGTCCGTCGTATCTTTCAAGCGCCTCGTACTGCTTGTGCTCGGTATCGGTGACGTTGTTTTTGAAGAACAGATAATCTCTGCCGTCGCCCTTTCCGTAATATCCGAGAGTTTTTCCGCTTTCCTCTTCGTACTCGGAAACTCTGAACGAATAGTCGGTCGAGCCGTTGAACCAAGCCGAACGCTGGTCGGTCGTCTGAATATTCTTCATAAGCTTGTTTCTCTCGTAGAAATACTGGCTCTCGGTATAGATGTCGTTGTCGCGGTAGCTCTGCAAAACCGAAAGCTGAGCCTCCTGCGCCCTCGAGAAGGGCAAAAGAATGTTATAAACGTAGCCGAATTTGCCGTGGGATTCGGCGTCCTCGTCGTATTCGGTATCGTCCTCGGTCTTGGGACTGTAAAGCACGAACTTACTGCTTGACAGCGTACCCATAGCCGATTCGAAAGACGAAGCGCTGTTGTAGTCGGCTTTCTGCACCTTCAGAAGGCTGTCGTACTGCTCCTGTATATAGCTGTAAACGTTACCCTCAACTTTGTTTATCTTGCCTTCCTGCGCTTTTTCGACTTCGTCCTGGAACGCGCTGATTACTTCCGACTGCAACTGGGAAACGTACGACTCCTGAACGTAGGAGAGCTCCCATATCTTCGTCGTCTGCGTATCTTCCGCCGTCAGAAGATAATTGGATTTCAAACTGTGAAGGAAGGACGCGTAAGCTTTCTGCCTCGTAACCTTGGTCGAACCGTCGAGCGGCTCGTAGTCCTTGTTGTCGACAGCCGTCTGCATATCTTCGAGCAGATATCCCTCGTAGCCCGTGTAAACGCCGTAGCCCTCGGGAACGTATTCGTCTACCGTCGAGTCTATGCCCGTAGGGGTCGAACGCGTTTCGCTGCCCGAATATTCGTCGTCGGAATCCGTATCTTCGATAATATTGCGCTCCGCACTGTCCAGCACTGAATTGAGCGTTACGCTGAGATTGTATTTGGCTTTGGCTACCGCCTCGTCGTCGAGAAGATATTCGTATCTTTCGGCTTCGGTGGCAAGAGCAAGGTACTCTGCAAGCGCGCCGTCGCCCTTTGCTTTAAGCATATAAACGGTTGCGTACTGGGTTGTTACCGCATTGGAAACAAGGCTGTCTTTAATGGTTTCGAAAACCTGTGCGTACGACTGCCCCATCTGCACATACTGATAGTAGCCGTTATAATAAGCGGTCATCATATCGCGCTTTAAAAATACCTTGTCGGTAACCGCGCTTTCGTAGCCTGCGAACTCGGTCTTGAACGCGTCGGTTTTGGATATATTGACGACGGCGACAGTCTGCTTGACGTCCTCCTCGTTATTGGTAACGGTACAGCCCGTAAACGCCGCGCCCATGACGAGCGACGCCGCCACCGCAAGGCACAAAAGTTTTTTTCTGCTTTTCATCTACTTGAATATCTCCGCGATACATACTCCGCGCGTGAGTAGCGCGCTGTATCTAATTATATAATATTAAATCGCCGTTGACAAATAATTTTTACGCATTTTGAGTGAAACTTGCACCAAATTTTAAAAATTTGGTCATTTGCAACATCGTTTTCGTCTGCGACGATTGCGGCGCAAACACAACCTGCACGCCTTTCGCCATCGAAAGCTTGACTTCCCGCCCGTACTTTTCGAGCGCGGCGGCAAGACGCGCGTCCTTTAACGCATTGATTGACGAAAATTCCAGCGCGCCTCCCTGACCGTCCACCGACACCTTTTTCACGTTGAAATGCGCCGCGTACGATTTGAGCACCGCGATAATGAGAAGGTTTAAAACCTCGTCGGGCATCTGCCCGTAATTTTCCTCAACCGAGCGGCAGACGCGCTTATAGTCGTCCACCGAACGGATTTCGGCTATCTGCTTATAGCAGTCCATTCTGCCCGCACTGCTCTCGATATACATTTCGGGAATGTACGCCGTTGCGTGAATATCCAGCTCGCACGAAGCCTGCTCGCCGGTGAGCTCCTCTTTAAGAAGTTTGGAATACAGCTCGTAGCCGACCTTGTCCATATGCCCGTGCTGTTCCGCGCCCAAAACGTTGCCCGCGCCCCTTATCTCCAAGTCGCGCATTGCAATTTTAAAGCCCGAGCCGAGCTCGGTAAACTGCATTATGGCTTTCAATCTTTCCGCCGCCTCGCTCGTCATAACCTTTTCGGGCTTGAACGTAAAGTAAGCCTGCGCAAGGCGCGCGCCGCGCCCCACTCTGCCGCGCAACTGATAGAGCTGAGAAATGCCGAGGCGGTCTGCGTCGATTACTATTATCGTGTTCGCATTGGGCAAATCTATTCCGTTCTCGATAATAGTCGTAGTGACGAGCACGTTGTTTTCTCCGCGGTAGAACGAGAACACGTTGTTTTCGAGCATGGTCTTGTCCATTCTGCCGTGGGCGTAAGTCACGCGCGCCTCGGGAATTATCTGACGGATTTTCTCCGTGAACTGCGATATAGTTTCCACGCGGTTGTAGAGTATGAACACCTGTCCGCCGCGCGTTATTTCCCTGACCGCCGCGTCGCGTATCAGCGTTTCCGTTTCCTCGACGACGTAGGTCTGTACGGGCAGTCTGCGCGTCGGCGCGGTGTTTATAGTGCTTATATCCCTTATACCCGCAAGCGACATATGCAGCGTTCGCGGTATGGGCGTCGCCGTCATCGTGAGGCAGTCGACGTCCGATTTTATATGTTTGATTTTTTCCTTGTGCTCCACTCCGAACCGCTGTTCCTCGTCGAGTACCAAAAGCCCCAAATCGTGGAACTTTACGTCGTCGGATAAAAGGCGGTGCGTGCCGATTATGAGGTCGACCTCGCCCCGCGCAAGCGCCGCCAAAGTCTGCTCCTGCTGTTTGGGAGTTTTAAAGCGGTTGAGCTTTTCGACTCTCACGCCGAACTCCTTGAACCGCTCGCACGCAGTTTGGAAGTGCTGTTCGGAAAGTATGGTGCTCGGGCACATCAGCGCCGCCTGCTTGCCGCCTAAAACGCACAGGTAAATCGCGCGCAGGGCAACCTCGGTTTTGCCGTAGCCGACGTCGCCGCACAGCAATCTGTCCATTACCTTTTCCGAACACATATCCTGCTTGATTTCCTCTATGCAGGTAAGCTGGTCGGGAGTTTCCTCGAACGTGAAAGCGTCCTCGAACTCCTCCATCATTACCGCGTTTTCGGGGAAAGAGTAGCCGCGCCGCTCGCCCCTTTCCGCGTATAAAAGCTTTAGGTCGAACGCGAGCTTTTTGATGGAAGCGCGCACGCGCTCCTTTACCCTCTCGAACTCCGCGCCGCCTATTTTGGAAAGCGTAGGGTTGCCGTCGCCGACGTACTTCGAAAGGATATCCATCTGCTCGACGGGCACGTACAAGACGTCGCCGCCGCGGTATTCGATTGCGACGTACTCCTTAATTCCGTCGGTCGTTTCGATTTTTTTAGTGCCCGTAATCTTGCCCACACCGTGTTTTTCGTGCACGGCATAGTCGCCTATTTCGGGGGCGGCAAACATATCGCCGCGCCGTCTTCTTATGCGCTTCTGCGCGGGCTTGGTGTAAATATCGCCGCTGCCTATAACCGCAAGCTTTGCCTCGTGAATTATGAAGCCTTTGTCTAAGTTTTCGCTCGAAATCGCTACGTCTTTGAGTGCGGATAAGTCGTAAGGAACGGGATTGACCCCTATATATGCCTCGTTTAATACCTCGACAAGCTTTTCGTACCGCTGAACTCCGCCCGCGTAAATGAGTACTCTGTACCCGCCCGAAAGCCAGCGTTTTACGTCGTCGCACAGCATGGGAACGTTGTTTAAATAGGACGGCGACGGCACGGATTTTAAGTTGTAAGTTTTGAGCGGTCGGAAGAATTTGAGGTCGGTCGTAAACGTCTGCAGCGCTACGTTTAAATAGCGCGAATAGCATTGATTAAACTGCTCTTCGGGCAGCAGTTGTTTTTTGGAAAACGTGCAAACTTCGCCCCCCGCAAACAGGTCGGAAAAGCGTTCCTCGTGCTCCTTTAAAACCGCTTTCATTCTGTCGTATACCGACTTACACTCGTCGAACACAACCGCCGTATCGGGCGGCATAAGGTCGAATACCGTGCACGCGCAACCGAGCAAAGGGAACAGATAATCCTGACCCGCGAACGGCGCACCGCCCGCAAGCTTGCCCGCTATTTCCTCGCAGACGGCGTGCAGTCTTTTGAAAGCCGTTTCGCTCTTGCACTCCTTTAAACTGCGGTTGAGCCTTTCGAGCAGACCGTTCACCTCGCCGTCGGTTATAAAGCAGTCGACGGACGGCGCGAGCGTGACCTCCTCTATATCTGGAAGGCGCTCGCCGCTGACGAAATCGTAGGGGCGGATGCGCTCTACGGTATCGCCGAAAAAGTCTATGCGCACGGGGTTTTCGCCCGTGACGGGATATATATCGAGTATGTCGCCGCGCACGGCGAACGCGCCCTTGCTCTCCACCGAATATTCGCGCACGTAGCCGAGCTGAACGAGAAGCTTGGGCAGAGCCGCGTAGTCGTAGTCGTTGCCCGCTTTAAGAGTGATTACGGGTAGTTTCGAGGGCACGAGTTGCAGAGCCGCCTCCACCTCGCACACGACAACTTCCGCGCCCGACATAATGTTGTAAATGCCCTCTATTCTCTTGAAAAGTGCGTCCTTGGACACGGCGGTTTTGTATAAAAGAACGTCGTCCTTGGCGGCAAGATAGGCGCACTTTTTTCCAGACAAAGTACTGATTGCCGCGTAGGCTTTTCCCGCCGAAACCGCGTCCGCCGCGATATATAAAACGGGGCGGTCGATTATGCTTGCCGTCAGATATTTAAGACTGTCGGAAACGCCGAAAACCGCCGTCGGAGCACCGAGGCGGAGATCATTACACAGGGCGGGATAGTCGCCCCCTAAGTTGTGATAGTTAAAGAAATTTTTCACCCGCAGTAACCTTTAATTGCCGCATATGTCGCGGGTAATTGAATTTTCAGCCGTTGAAATCTGTCATTACGCGCTCGCAGGGCGTACCCTTTGCAAGCTCTATCGCCGCATCCGCCGCGCGGTTGCAGGCGGATATGAACAGTTCGTAATCCTCCTCTTTAACGTTGGATAAAACGTAGTTGATTATGGGGATATTGACCTCGCTGTCGCGTATGCCTATGCGTATTCTTTTAAAAGCCGCCGTACCTATTTCGGCAATAACCGAACGCATACCGTTATGCGTGCCCGCACTGCCGTCGGGGCGTATTCTTATCTTGCCCTTGGGAATATCGTAATCGTCGTATAAAATTACAAGCTCGTCGGGGGTTGCCTTATACTTGGCAAGCAGTTGTTTTACCGCTCTGCCCGAGTTGTTCATATAGGTCAAGGGCTGTGCCAGAATGACTTTTTCGCCGCCGATATGCGCCTCGGCAGTGAGCGCCTCGCACTCCTTTTTCTTGAACTTTACGCCGAGCGTATTCGCCGCGTCGCCGACGGCGAGATAGCCCATATTATGAAAGGTTTTCAGATATTTCTGCTCGGGGTTTCCGAGCCCGACGATTATGAACATTTGCGTACCTTATAAAGATTATTAAAGCCACAACTTTCGCGCTGTGGCTTTTTGTTATTAGTCGTAGATTTTGCTCATCGGTCTGTCCATATAGACGTTCTCGATTGCATTGGCGAATATGGTCGCCGTGGAAATCATTTTGAATATGGGCAGCATCTTTTCCTCGGGGATATTGATAGTGTCGAGGATTGCAAGCTCGGTTATGGGAGAAGATGCAAGTCTTTCGATTGCGGGACCGGAGAGAACGCCGTGCGAGCAGCAAGCGTAAATTTCCTTTGCGCCGGCTTCCTTCAAAGCCTTTGCGCCCTGCACTATCGTGCCCGCGGTATCTATCATATCGTCGACCATAAGGCAGTTCTTACCCTCGACGTCACCGATTATGTTCATTACCTCCATAACGTTCGCCTTGGGGCGGCGCTTGTCGATTATCGCCATCTTCGCGTCCATTCTCGCCGCAACCTTTCTCGCTCTGCCTACCGAGCCGATATCGGGAGATACGACCACGAAGTTGTCGTCGACCTTCGGTTTGAAATGGTTGTACAGCGTAGGACCGCCGACAAGGTTATCGAGGGGAATATCGAAGAAGCCCTGAATTTGCAGACAGTGCAGATCCATTGTAAGTATTCTGTCCGCGCCTGCGCTCGTCAGAAGGTTAGCCACAAGTTTTGCGGTGATGGGCTCGCGCGAGCGCGCCTTTCTGTCCTGTCTTGCGTAACCGAAATAAGGTATAACCGCGGTAATTCTGCCCGCGCTTGCACGCTTTGCCGCGTCAATCATTATGAGCAGTTCCATAAGGTTGTTGTTTACGGGGTAGCTCGTCGACTGGATAAGAAACACGTCCTTGCCGCGTACCGTTTCGTCGAAGCGCACGTAAATTTCGCCGTCGGAGAAGTGTGTTACTTCCATTTCACCGAGCGTGGTGTTCAGTTGCGCCGCGATTTTTTCCGCCAGAGGGCGGTTGGAATTGCCCGAAAAAATCTTGATTTCGTTGCCGTGGTTAATCATTGGGTTTTGCCTCCGCTATTCATTTGTTAGTTTAATAAAAGTTTTCCCGCCTTTATCAACAATATAATTCTACTTTGTGCGCGCGCATAAGTCAACCGAAAGCCGCCGCTAAAAATAATAACATTAAAATGTTAAAAAGTAACTTTTGCGTGAAAAGTTTGTGAGAAAGTAAAAAAAGTTAAAGCCCCGACAACAGCCGAGGCTTTGAATAAATTAAGTTATGTTTTTAGTGATTTTTAAAATAGAATTAAACTCTTCGTCCGTAAGTTCGGGAAGATTGAATTTTTTAAGACAATCTTTAAGCCCTTTTATTTTTTCGTCTTTCATCTGAGACAGAATACGTTTGATATGCTTATTTTTCAAAATAAAGTAACCAATAAATAAAGCTATTGCCGCAACGAACATTATAGGCGCAAAAATCGACATTAAACTTATCTGCTTCATTACGCCAACCACTTGCAAAACTAATCCGCAAATAATAGGTATAAGTGCCAAATACAATAAAAATTTTGCTTTTTTATGTGCGGCTTTTCTTACGTCACTTGCCGTATCGGGATAACCCCACTTTGAATTTACTCTTCCGCAAACTATTCCGCTTGCGCCGTAAACCTTGTTATTGTAATTATATTTAAACGTGTACATGGGAAGAATAACGCCGCAACTGTCCTGAACGTTTACCTCTCCCCAGCATTTTTTGTCTTGCTGTCTGTCACCGGGTAAATTTACCCTTGCAAAACATTCTTGCCTGCATAAGTATCTTGCATTGTCCAACGCTTCGCCGTCCACAACAAATTCTACGCCGCTGTCTATAACTTTGCTTTCTTCTTTACAGTTAAAATAGCAACCGAAAAAGTCGGATTCGTCAAATGAATAGTGCGAATCGGGTTCGCCTATTTTAATATTTTCTCTGAATTCTCTTGAATTCTTAGTAACAACGTGTTCGTGCGAACTGTTTTCACCGTTATAAGGTTGCCATTGCGTTACCGTGCGCTTTTTTTCCTGACCGTTTTCATAGTACTTCTGCTCTTTGTCATAACCAACTGAACAGGAATATTTTATATTGACGTCCGCCTCCACTTTAACAAGCTCGATTTCGCTTTCCTCTATTTCACCAAAGCTACTTGTAAAAATATCGTAAGGCGTTGTATCCAACTTTGCCAACTCAATAAAAATACGTCGTCTAAATTCGTCTTTTGTGATTTCTGCCTTAACACGTTCTACGGCAATACCGCTTTTCTTTTCCATCATCCGAATGCACCTCTCCTTTGTATTTATTTAAAATAAAACAGCAATACTTTTATAAAAATATCAGCACTGTTTTGATTGGTAGTATTTTATACTACTTTATCTTACTTGTCAAGTGAAAGTAAGATTTTTGTTATAATTCATTCAGGAGTGCATTATGAAACCGTTAAAAGAAAAGATAAGCATTACAATTGATTCCGATTTGTTGAAGGAGTTAAAAATGAAAGCGGACGAGGACGAGCGTTCATTATCGCAGTATATCAATTTAATATTGAGAAATTATTTAAAATCAAAAAAAGAGTAGTTTATGACTACTCTAATTCTGTATGCGTTTTTAAATGACACCGCGCGGCAAAAATTTGCCGCGCGGTGCTTTTTTCTACTTCTTTTCCCTCGTCCGCATTTCCGAGAAAAAGCGGGAAAGAATTTCGCGGCACTCCTCTTCCATTACTCCGCCCTCGACCTCGACCGTGTGGTTTAAAAGATTAGCCGTCGCAAGTTCTTTTGTTAACGACCGCCCCTTGTCCTCGGGCGCGCCGTAATATACCTTTTTTATCCGCGAATTCAATACCGCCCCCATACACATAGGACACGGCTCCAACGTGACGTACAGCTCGCACTCGGGTATGCGCCAACTGCCAAGCTTTTTGCAAGCCTTTTCTATCGCCTCTATCTCCGCGTGGGCTGTTGCAATCTGCCTTTTCGTGCGGCGGTTGTGTCCGCGCGATATAACCTTTCCGTCCAAAACCACGACCGCACCAATCGGCACTTCGCCCTCTTTCAAAGCTCTTTCTGCGCTCTTCAACGCGCTCAACATAAACTTATTTTTCATATCTTTCCGTAAAAAATTTTAAAAGTCCGAAACATTCCTTTATCTTGCTTAACTTGTCTATCGGGTGCGAAAGACTGTCGTCGCCGCACTCGATTGTGTATGCGGGTATACCGAGCTTCTGTATGCACCAGTCCTTGTAGCCGCCAGCGCTCCCCGTGATTTTTTTAGGCACGTAGCCCGTGTGTTCGGCGATTATTTTCGCGCCGCGTTCGTCGCCCGCGCCGCCGTACTCCCAGTAAATTTCGCCACCCTTCGAATGAAAGGCAAGCGTAACCGCGGGCTTTACGCGCAAGGTAAAACGTACCAAAGCCGCGCTTTCGCACTCGGACAGCGGATAGTCGCCGATACAGTTTTCCGACCCGCGCTTTTTAGTGTTCAGTCTGCCCGTGCCCCAGTCGGCGTCGAAGTTGCAGTTCAAGTCGACCCCTCTGCCGTTAGCTTTCCACATAGGGTCGCGTGTTTCGCAGATTGCGACCCCGTCGGGATTGAGAAGCGGAATAATCCAGCCGCCGCCCTTAACACCCTCTTTTATATGCCGCAGCGCAAGCAACGCGGTTATATACTCGCGGGCATGCACGGCGTACACCGCAATAAACTGCTTGCCGAAGTCGCTGCCCACGTGCATTGCGTAAATGCTTCTGTTTTCGTGCGTGTAGCCTATAACGCACTTTTTGCTTTTGTACGAGTTGTAAAACTTAGTTACCTTTTCATATACCACATAATACTATATGATATTTTTTATTTGTGGTATTCACTGCCCGCGTTTATCATAAAGCTTCTGTACACTTGCTCCAAAAGAATTACGCGCATAAGCTGATGCGGAAAGGTCATCTGTGAAAAGGACAGTTTTAAGTCGGCGGTTTGTTTAACGCTGTCGTCCAGCCCGCACGACGAACCTATTACAAATGTGATTTCCTCGCCCTTATCGACGAGCGCGCCCATTTTTTCGGCGAGCGCGGGACTCGTCATCTGACCGCCCTCCACGCACAGCGCGATTTTGTAGCCCTTTACGTTCTTCAAAATCGCCGCCGCCTCTTCCTTTAAATTTTTGCCCTCGGCAAGCTCCTTTATTTCGAGCTTGCAAAACCTCGAAAGCCGTTTTATATATTCCGAACACGCCGAGCGGAGATATTCTTCCTTTATCTTGCCGACGCACACAATATTTACTTTAATCATTTAAAACAGCCCCGAAATCCATACCAATATCATTGCGCCGATGCCGACCGCCGCAAATATGAAGAAATGTTTAACTCCGCCTTCCTTGCATTTTTTGACTTCTTTCTTGTCGAGAATAAGCCATACCACCGCGCCGATTAAACTTAGGGCGGACAGAACGCTGACTATAATCGTGGCGGTCTGAGGCATTATGAGCATACCGCTCTCGTCGATTAACCCGCACGCCATCAAAACGATTATGACCGCGTTATTCAGAAAATGTATGATTACCGTGGGAGTGACCGAGCGGGAACGCGCCGCCAAAAAGCCGAACAGACAGCCACATATAAACTGGTATATCGTCTGCTCCACCGAGCCGTGATACAGCGCGAAACAGAAGCCTGTCAGAAATATTGCGCGTATTGTACCCGCGCCCTCTTCCGCGTTGTTCAGCATTAAACCGCGGAACAGAATTTCCTCGGCTATTGCGGGAAGCACGGCAATGGCAAGCAGTGCGGGCACGACGTGCCAACCCGAAATGTCGGGCAGTGGGTTCTTTTTACGGACGTACCCCATCAGCTCGAAAAGCTTTATAAGGTATTCGTTTACCGAATTTAAAGAAAACAGCAGTCCGAATATGAGCATCACGCCGATAAGAATATATTTCGGATTCGTCTTGACGGGCACTATCGCTCTGACGGGCTGTTTCGACACCTTTATTGCAAGCGTAAGCGTTATTGCAACCGCTATCGGCGACACGAGCACGGATATATATTTATGCGCGTCCGTTCCCTGAATCGAGGCGAGCGCGACTACGCCCGAAGCTATTACGCTTATTATGAGGTTTATTAACACTACCGCCGAGTACGACAGTCCGCCTGCCGCCGAGCCGAGCGGCAACGCGTATTTATTCTGACCGCTCTGCGGGTTTTCTTGCTTTTCCATACCGATAATTATACTTCATTGCAACGATAAAGTAAATGAAATTATTTTACTTTTAAATGAAAATGTAATAAAATTCAGGTATGAGAAAAATAGACACGAAAGAAATTGCGGACAAAATTTACCAAATGGCTTTGAAGGCGGGCGTAACCTTGACCTCCGACTGCAAAGCGGCAATGCAAAAAGCGGCTGAAAACGAAAGCGAGGGCGCGGCGAAGTTCGCTCTCGATACTTTAATCGAAAACTGCCGAATTGCCGAAAACGACGGCTTGCCCGTCTGTCAGGACACGGGTATGGCGGTCGTCCTTCTGGATATCGGGCAGGACGTTTTCCTTACGGGCGCGCCCCTGACCGAGGCTGTAAACGGTGCGGTGCGTGCGGCTTACAAGGACGGATTTTTCCGCAAGTCGGTCTGCGACCCCATCACCCGCGAAAACACGGGCGACAACACTCCCGCGGTCATTCATACGCACATATGTGCGGGCGAACAGATAAAAATCACCTTTTTGCCCAAGGGCTTCGGCAGTGAAAATATGAGCGCTATGTATATGCTTAAACCCGCTCAGGGCGTAGACGGAATTATTAACGCAATCGTTGAAACGGTCGCAAAAGCGGGCTCGCGCCCCTGCCCTCCCGTTTACGTCGGCGTAGGCATAGGCGGCAGCTTCGATACGTGCGCCTACCTTGCGAAAAAGGCTTTAACCCGCGAAATAGGTTCGCGTTCCGAGCGCGGGGATATTGCTGAAATCGAGCGGATTGCGCTTGAAAAAATCAACGCTCTGAATATAGGCTGTCAGGGCTTTCACGGCAAAACGACGGCGCTCGGCGTGAGCTGCGAATGGGCGCACACGCACATTGCGGGCTTGCCCGTTGCCGTTAACATTCAGTGTCACTGCGTGCGTTGCGAAAAGGCGGTGTTATAATGATTAAATTGAATTTACCTATCGATGAAGAACAGATAAAAAAATTGCACGCAGGTGACAGCGTGCTGATTTCGGGAACTATTTACACCGCGCGCGACTGCGCTCACAAGCGGTTGAAGGAAATGCTCGATAAGGGCGAACCCCTTCCCTTCGATATGGGCGGCGCGTTTATCTATTACGCAGGTCCCTGCCCCGCAAAGCCCGGCTATGCAAGCGGCAGTTGCGGTCCTACAACCTCCGCGCGCATGGACGCTTATGCGCCTCTTCTTTTGGACAAGGGCTTGGGCGGTATGATAGGCAAGGGCGAAATGAGCGCGGAAGTAACCGAGGCGCTCGTGCGCAATACGGGCGTATACTTTGCCGCAATCGGCGGCGCGGGCGCAACCTACGGCAAGGCAATCAAAAAGAGCGAACTTATCGCCTTCCCCGAGCTGTTGTCAGAGGCGGTTCGAAAGTTGGAAGTCGTCGATTTCCCCGCCGTCGTAGCCACCGACTGCTACGGCAAATCAATTTACTGAGTTTATCGAAATGGAAATAGACAGACAGGATTATAAGCGGGTTAAACGGACGTTAAGTTCAATCAAGTGGTGGTTTCTGCTTTTCGCGGGTCTGGCTTTTATTGCGGTTGGCGGCGCGTTTGCGTACTTTTGCGCAAATATACTGTCGGGCGGTACAGGCTACGTAATTTTTTACTGCGTGTTTCTCGCCGTGTTTACCGGCATCGGGCTAACCGGAGTTATATTCGCTCTCAAACAGCTCCTCCCCTACTTTTTCGATTTGCACGCGTTGAAATACGGCGAGGCGGGAAAAGCCGTAATCGTTTCTTCGCGCACTATCAGCATAAGCAGCGGACGGCGTTCGACGAGCGGCTTTAGAATTTATTATTCGCTCACGTTGAGATTCGAACAGGACGGCGAGGAAAAAACTTACGTTACGCGGTATTACTACGACGAAAAACAGTTCGAGTATTTAACGCGGCAAAACGGGGTTGACATACGGTATCTTAACGGACGCGCGGTCGTCGTGCAGGAATTTCCCGAGTTTTACACACAGTTTAAAGACCTGCCGCGAAAACTGCAAACCTTATTAATAATAAGCCTCGTATGGTTTTTCCTGTCGTTGGTTTTAGTTGTTTGCGGCATTGTTTTTTCCTTGCTGAAAATGAACGTGTTGACTATAGTATTCATGGTTGCGGGAATTGCGTCGCTTATCGGCAGTGTTATAATGAGGGCATTTTTGCTTGAAAGAGCGGAGAAAACCAAAAAAGCAAAAAGAAAATACAGTAAAAAATAAATAAAAAGTGCATTAAAGCCCGCCGTGCGTATCGGATACGCACGGCGGGCTATTCGTTTTTACAAAGCGTTACTCGTAGTCGTCGAAATTGCGGCGCGGGTCGTTATACGGCGGTCTGCCGTTCGGGGGACACGGCGGCGGGCACGGCGGCGGACAGTTGGGCTGCGGCGGGCACGGCGGCGGCAATTGCTCACCCTTCGGCGGCTTGCCTTGACCGAGCTTTACAAGCACCACGTCCTCGCCTATCTTCACCACGTCGCGAAGCGGAATAAACACGTCGGACTTCGTGAATTTGAAGCCCTTACTGCCCGTAACGAAAAATCCCTTGACCGTACCTTCGGGGAAATAAAAAGCCAAATCGCATACGCGCCCAAGGTTTTTGCCGTCCGATACGGAAACGACGTCCATTTTTTTTAACTGACTGAACAAAATTTCCATATAAAAGTATATGCGGCAGACAACGCAAAGTTGTCTGCCGCATCGAATATTTTTATCAATGATTTTTAAATGTTTACCGTTTCGCCTATCTTGCGGAAGATAAATCTCAAAGGATTGTTCTCGTACACCCAGTCGAGCTTGAACACGCTGCCGCTTATGTTTTCCTTGAAGCTTTCCGCCGTGCCGCCGCCGATAAGCTGTATGATATGGAATACTAAAAGAGTGACCATAACCGCTACGGCAAGCATAAACAGCGCGCCGATCAATCTGTTTATCGTCCTTAAAACGACGTTGTCCGCTTCGAATACTCCCTTGATTATATTTACGATTATTACCCTTATAACCTGTATGATAATAAAGAGCGCAACCGCAAGTATTATTTTTTCTATACCGATTTTAATCAGGATATCGACGATGCCGTTGTTTGCGTTTTCCATCGCCTCGTGCAGTCTGAGCATTATGTCCTGCACGAACCCCCAGCTCGAAACGACGCCGAAACAGAAGTATGTTACGACAATCGATATGAGCACGCCGATTATTCCGCCGGTAAATATTTTCAGTTGTTTACCGAAGCCGAGCAACGTGCCTATTGCAAGCGAGCCCAACACTACGGCTATGGCAATCCAGTCAATTACCTGCATCTTTGCCTCCTAAGCATTTTAATTATAGCACACATTATCCCGAATTAAAACACTTTAATTATCTATTTATTGCTATTTTTATGCATTTTTTACAAGTTTTACCTTTAAATGTGACAAAATTGACATAATAAAGCCCCCGCGCACGTTTGTGCGCGGGGGCTTAAAATAATATTATTAACAGATTTCCGCCCTTATTCTTTTAAGAGCGCTTTTTTCAAGCCTCGATACCTGAGCCTGCGAAATGCCTACCTGCTCGGAAATCTCGGTCTGGGTCTTGCCCTCGAAGTAGCGCAGGAAAAGAATACTGCGCTCCCTCTCCCCGAGCCGCGTTATCGCCTCGTACAGCGCCGCCTTTTCCGTCCATACCTCGTCGTTGTTCTTGACGTCGAAAATCTGGTCCATCAGAAGTAGCGTGTCGCCCTGCTTGTTGTACACGGGGTCGTAGAGCGATACGGGGTCGGAAATTGCGTCAAGAGCGTATGCAACCTCGGACACGGCAACGTTCATTTCCTTGGCAATCTCGTCGTAGGTCACGACATCTTTTTCCTCTTCGAGCTTTTCCCTAACCTTTAATACCTTGTACGCGGTATCGCGGATAGAGCGCGAAACGCGCAGGGAATTGCCGTCGCGCAAGTACCTTTTAATCTCGCCTAAAATCATGGGCACGGCGTAGGTTGAAAAGCGCACTCCGACCGAAATATCGAAGTTGTCAATCGCCTTGATAAGCCCCACGCAGCCCACCTGAAATACGTCGTCGGCATTGGCTTTTTTCGACCAGAAGCGCTTTACAAGCGACAGCACAAGGCGCATATTTCCGACGATGAACGTCTCGCGCGCAACATCGTCGCCCGCCTTGATTTTTTTCATTAACTCTTCCTGCTCTTTGTTGGAAAGCTTGGGCAAGCCCGAAGTTTCCACTCCACAAATAACGACTTTATCGTACATAATTTTATACCTCCATTATGTACAAAAAAGCCGTTAGTTAAGGGATATTACGGGGTTTATATTTGTTTCGATATGTCTTTTTTAAGTTTTGCTATTATCTTTTTTTCGAGGCGCGATATGTAGCTTTGCGATATACCGAGCTTGTCGGCAACGTCCTTTTGCGTCATTTCGTCGCCGCCGTCAAGTCCGAAGCGCATGCGCATAATTTTCTGCTCGCGCATCGAAAGTCGGGATAGCGACTTCTTTAAAAGCTCCCTCTCAACTCCGCCCTCGACGTCCGAATACACAGCGTCCGCGTCCGTACCCATAACGTCGGATAAAAGTAGCTCGTTGCCCTCCCAGTCGGTATTTAAAGGTTCGTCGAACGACACCTCCTGACGAGAACGGGCAAGCCGCCTCAGATACATTAAAATTTCGTTTTCAATACACCGCGAAGCGTAGGTTGCAAGCTTTATATTTTTATCCGCGCGGAATGAATCGATAGCCTTTATAAGTCCGATTGTACCGACCGAAACGAGGTCGTCACCGTCCGCGCCCGTACCCTCGAACTTCTTGGCTATGTACACCACAAGGCGCAGGTTGTGCTCTACAAGCTCCGCCTTCGCCCTCTCGTCGCCGCCTTGCAAAAGTACGAGCTTTTCACGCTCCTCCTCCGAGGACAACGGCAGGGGCAAAGCCTCGGTGCCGCATATGTAGTCGAGAGTATTCAGTCCTAAAATTTCGCGCAACAGACTTTTGATTTTTTCAAACATTTAATTTACCTCCGATAAATCAGGGTGAAGCACAATTTTATTTATGTGCCGCGGCGAGATACCCAAAGCTACGTTTTGCCGCGTAATTTTGCTTTTTCCGTCGTCTATCTCGATTTTTTCGGCTGTAAATACGGGAATTTTACTTTTCCCTGCAACAGTATGTATTTCCGCAAAGGTTTTTATACTTTGGCTGTCGGTAAGTTTTTCGGCTATGTACGAGGGGATTATGCTGACGGGCGCGCCGCCCAAATACACCTTGTTGCCGCTGTCGTAGAACGCCGTACACACCGCGCTCTTTTCTTTAAAATAAATCTTGCAGTACGCGCTGACGTTTTTGTTGCCCACAAATTTTCGGCGCACCCTTATAATTATCAGCGCCAGCACAAGCGCCGCGAAGAGCGGTATGCCTACGGGCACGGACGAAAGCACGTAGCCCCCTCCCTGCTTATAGCTGACACCCGCAAGCGAGAACAGCGCAATGAGCGCTCCGCCTACCACGAAGGTTGCCGCGGTGAAAAGCGCGGTAAATTTTAAATAGCCCTTTACGCTTTGGTACTTGCCCGCAACCGCGCACATTGCTTCGCCCGAAACGACTTTTACGATTATGCCGACCGCGCCGCTTAAACCGAAAAGCGGATACACGACGGCAAAGCACGCGCCGAGCACCGAGGCTATCGCAATCCGCCCGTACTTGGCGGGATTTTTTGCCGCCACCTTTGCCGCAACGAGAAGCGTAAAGTCCATACAGAAATTTTCGATAAGGGCGTATTCAACGTACACTTGCATCGTGAGAGCATTATACAGCCCTTTTGCGTGTCGGAAAATGTAAAAAAAAGACGCAATTTGAAAAATCGCGTCGATGTCTTAAAACTGTATTCCGTTTAAAATTTCCTCAATTTTTTCGCGGCTGTCCGCGCCCATTAGCTTTACCCGGGTTGCCGCTGCGTTCGGTTGCCCCTTTATATAAAAGGCAATCATCTTGCGCATATACACGGTTGCAAATCTTTTATCGTAATTTGCAAAAGTATCGTCAAGCTGTTTCTTTATTACCGCCTTTTTATCGGGAACGTGCGTATCGGTCAGCTCCGCAAAAATGAACGGATTGTACATTGCACCGCGCGCAACCATAACTCCGTCCGCGCCCGTTTCGTCAATAAGTTTTTCCGCGTCGGCATTGCAAAAAACTCCGCCGTTGGCTATCACGGGAATTTGTACAACCGACTTTGCCGCGGCTATTTCCTTATAATTGACTTCGCCCGAATACATTTTATCGCGGGTCCTTCCGTGCACGGTTATCATATCCGCGCCCGCGTCCTGCATTGCAAGGGCGAAATCACGCGTGACTATATGCTCGCCGTCCACCCCGATACGGAATTTAACCGACACCGCCTTGCCGCTTTCCTTTGCCGCCTTTACGAGCTTTTGCGCAAGCGGTATATCTTTAAGCAGTGCGCTTCCCTCGCCGTTTTTGAAGATTTTAGGAACTGGGCAACCCATATTTATATCGATTAAATCGAACGGCGCGATATCCCCGCTTAAAGCGGCGCGGCGCATATATTCAGGCTCGCTTCCAAACAACTGAACGGCGTTAATCCCGCCATATACGGGGGTCAACTGCAATAATTCGCGCGTATTTTCGCTGTTGTAGCACAGTCCTTTCGCACTCACCATTTCTGTAAACGACAGCCCCGCGCCCAAACTTTCGCACATTGCGCGGAACACCGCGTTGGTATATCCCGCAAGCGGCGCGAGCAACACGTTGTTTTTAATTGTAAGCCCATTTAGGTCAATCTTTTTTAAGCGCATTTTTCGCCTTCACCCAGTAATAGTCAAGCTCTAATTCGTCCATATCGGTCATATTTTTACCGTCGGCAAGTATGAGTTTTTCACACTCGACAAAGCGCTTTGCAAACTTGTCGGTTGCCGCGCGAAGCGCTTCCTCGCAGTCGACGCCCGCAAGACGGCAGGTGTTAACCGCGGCAAACAGCACGTCGCCCGCCTCGTCGAATACCGCCGATTTGTCGCCCGCCTGCATTGCCTCGACCATTTCCTTTACCTCCTCCCACAGCTTTTCGGAAGCCGACACTGGGGATAAAAAGTCCATACCGCTCTTTGCCGCGCGCTTGCCTACTTTCTGTGCGCGCATACACGCGGGGAAATTTTTGGGCACTGCCATAACGCTTTCGCCGAAGGTCGTCATATGCTTTTCTTTGAGCTTGTTCTTATCCCATACGCCCAGAGCCTCGCTCTCGCTTGCCGCCTTGTCGCCGCCGAAAATGTGCGAGTGCCTGAATATCAGTTTCTTGACGTTGCCCGTCGTCGCGTCGGTCGCGTTGAACGCGCCCTGCTCTTCTTTAAGTAATGCGTGGAAAGCCGCCTGCAAAAGTATGTCGCCCGTTTCCTCTAAAATGCCCTCGTCGTCTTCGCGCTCGATTGCGTCGGCAAGCTCGTAAGCCTCCTCGATGACGTTGCCCTTTATGCTTTGATTGGTCTGCGCCCTGTCCCAAGGACAGCCGCCCGGCGCGCGCAAAAGCTCGACCATATGCACGAGGTCGGCAAAGTCGTAGCGCTCTTTCTTTAAAAACTCGCCCTCTTCCACCGCAACGGCGCAGGTCATACCGTAATTTTTCTGACGGTCAATCTCGTAGATTTTTATCTTTTTAACCGTATCTCCGCGCACGAACGAACAGTCCGTTTCCTCGCCGAAGAGGTCGGTTAAAACAATCTTGACTTCCGACGCGGCGTATTCGTCGTCGATATCGTACACGACGGCGGCGCGGCAGCTTTTGAGCGTACGCACCTCGTAAGCGGACAGCGCGGTCACGGTTGCGCAAGACAATTTTGCTGAATTTTTTATATGCGAAACGCGGGAAACGCCCTCGTATACGACGGCGTTTTTGTCCCTTTTAAGTATAATTCTGCAAGCCTCGTCCTCGCTGACGGCACCGTCGACGCAGTAACATACGTTTGCCGTTTTGCCCGCGTTCAGCACCTCTTTGGCGAGGTTTTTATTCAGCGTATCGAAATTGCGCGACTTGCCGAAAACGAAGTCCAGCGTTTGCACGCTGTAATCGTTCAAGCTTTTAAAGCTTTCGCTTGTATTAGTGCGGGCAAGGATTTTATCCGCCCCTTTGAGAGCGCGTTCAGCCGACTGCGTTAAGTCCCCTTCCCTTATTCCCAATCCTATCAGTATTATCGACATTGTTCTGCCCCTTTCTGTTGGTTACCACTATAATATAACAGAAATTGAGCACGACCGCAACAAAATAAGCGCAGTTTGCCGAAACGGCTACGCCGACAATCGAAAGGTTCGTAAACGCGACGAGCGCCGCCGAAAGCGCAACTCTGATTATAGCCGTCACCCACTGCGTAACGGTGCCGAGTAGCGGCTTGCCCAGCGAGGTTATGCACGCCGACGAGGTCTGCACAAGCGAGGACGTCACCGCGTTTATAGCCATTATGCGGACGAGGTTTATTAAAAGTCCCTTTTCCGCCGCCGAAAGCGAAGGGAAAATTATGCGCGCGGCGAGGGGCGCGAACGCGTACAGTCCGATTGCGAACGGCACGGAGATTGCCGCCGTGTACAACAGCGCCTTTTTGACCTCGCGTTTTGCCCCGATCATATCCCCCTTTGCCGCAAGCGGCGTTATGTTGGGTACGCTCGCCGCCGCCAAGCCGTACGTTACCGATACGGGCAGATTGATTATAGTCACCGCACAGCCCGAAAATATGCCGTAGAGCGCGGTGGAATTATCCACCATTCCGCGAAGAAGATTGACCACTATTATGCTTTCGGCGAGCTGACTTACGGGCAATGCGATTGCCGTAAACGTTAAGGGCACGGTGAACGCGAAAATACTCTTTGCCGACACCTGCGGACTCTTATAGAGCGGCTTTAACTTGCTTCTGCTGCCGAGATACAGCGCGACGGCAAGCGCGCAGGTTATCACCTCGCTGAGCGTTACGGCAATTACAGCCGCCGCGGTCGCTTTGCCCACGTTGCCGCGGAAAAGCCCCGCAAGCGCGATGCCCGCCGCCACCTTTACGGCTTGCTCCATAACCTCCGTAAACGCCGTCGGGTACATATTACCCTTGCCCTGAAAATATCCGCGCACTATCGATATGAGCGCCACGAAAAAGACGGACGGCGACAAGAGCTTGCAACAGAGTGCAACGTCCGCCTCGCCCTGAGCCGCCGCAAGCGGAGCCGAAAAAGCGAACATTAAAAGCGAGCCTATCAGTCCTATACCGCCGTACAGATAGAAGGCTTTACGCTCTGCGCCCTGCGCTCCGCCCGAGGATATGAGCCGCGCTATGCCCGTAGGTATGCCGCTTGCCGACACGGTCAACAGTATGCAGTATAAAGGGTAAACCATCTGGTAAATGCCCATACCCTCGCCGCCTAAAAACGCGACGAGGGGTATGCGGTAGACCGCGCCCAAAAGCTTGGACAAAAAACCGCCTATCGATATGATTATAGCTCCCTTTAAATAGCTCTGCTTTTTCATTTATTGCCCGCTTATTCGAACTGGTTAGCCAATATGGTTGCAGAAAGCTGCGCCAATTTGCAGGCGGCGGGTTCGATTTTTGCGCCCTGCTCTGTGGATATGAGCGCAACCGCACCCAGACAGTCGCCGTTGGATACTATGGGCACGATTATCTGCGCGGTGATGGCGCTGCCCTCGCCGTCGGTTATGGGCACGATGTCGCCGCCCTCCGAAAGGTTGGCGATATAACTGCGCCTTTCCTGCATAATTTTATCGAGCTTGGGCGATACCGCTCTGCCCGCAACCTCGCGCTTGCCGCTGCCCGACGCGTGTAAAACCTCGTCGGTATCGCAAACGATTGCAAGATGTCCCGAAAGCTCCGAAAGGCTCTTTGCCGTGCCCTCCGAAAACTTTTCGAGCGAAGCTATCGGCGAGTATTTTTTGAGCATAAGCTCGTCGCGGTCGGTAAATATTTCCAGCGGGTCGCCACTCTTTAATCTAAGCGTCGAGCGGATTTCCTTGGGGATTACCACTCTGCCTAATTCGTCTATTCTGCGTACAATTCCTGTTGCTTTCATTTTTTCTCCTTTTAACAACAAAAACAGTTTGTACGTTTACAAATAAAAAAATACGCGGCGCGAAAGTTTCGCGCCGCGTTATATACGGTCAGATTTATTCTTCTTCGTTATCGTTATCCCTTGTAGCTTCTTCCAAAGTTACGGTTTCGGCTACGTCTTCTCCGCCTTCCGTAGCCGCCGCCTTAACCTTTTTCTCCCTTACGGGCGGTTGGTTTTCGGGGTGCTTTTCGAAGCGGTATAGCCAGTATTTATAAATAAAGAAATACGCAATACCCAGAATAACTATTATTATCGACCAGAACTGCGAGGGGGTTATCGCTCCGATAAAGCTGCCGCGGTAATCCTTTCTTACGTACTCTATCACAAACCGCCATATACCGTACGCTATTGCGTAAACGCCGAGGTTGTACTTAAACTTGAACTTAAAAAGAAGTATTACCATTACCGCAGTGAGCACGAGCAGGAAAAGGCACTCGAACAGCTGTGTGGGCACTACCTTTACCGCGTCCGAGGTCGGATAGCCGCTGTTGTTTCTGTCGATATACATCCATATTCCGTACCACGCGTCGGTTTCGCCGCCGTGACAGCAGCCCGCAAACGTACAGCCCAGCCGTCCGAACGCGTGTGCAATCGTCAAGCCTATGGGCGCAAGCTTCAACGCGTCGGTGAGCGATGCGTTCATATTGTTCTGCAAAAGCTTGATTTTCGTGCGAGGCGCAATGACGAAAACGTACAGATTCCACACCGCAAGAAAGCTGACGACTCCGCCGATAAGTCCGCCGTAGAAGGTCATCGCGTCGCCTAATTTGAAGCCCTGCGACGGGTGCGCAATATAGTCGTACAGCGCCTGAAATACCATAGCCATAAACACGCCGAACGCCGTTGCGCATATGCCTATTATAAGCATTTTATCGATGGCTTCGTCGTTGTAGTTGAATTTCTGCATTGAAAAATACAGGAACGTAAAGCACAAAATTATGCCGACAGCCATACACAGTCCGTAATACTGGACGTGCAGACTGCCTATTGAAAATAAAGGTCCGTTTGCCATTTTATTTACCCATTAAATTATTGACCGCAGATACAAGAGCCTTATAGCCCGACTTGATAACGTCGTTATCCACTCCCGCGCCCCAGAAAGTCTTACCGCCCGCTTCCACGCCGACGTAGGAAATTGCCTGCGAGCCCGAACCGTCGGTCAACGCGTGCTGTTCGTAGCCCGTCAAAACGTAGTTCAGCCCGAAAAGCTCTTTAACCGCGTTGGATACCGCGTCAAGTCTGCCGTTGCCGTTTGCGACCACCGTCTTTTCTCCGCCGTCAAAGACGACCGTCAAGGTTGCCTCTATGCCGTCCGTCTGTCTGAAATGACATTCCGTAATATCGAAATGCGCACGGGGCGAAAGATAACTCTTCTCGAAAACCTTATACACCTCGGCGGGTTTGAGCTCCTTATGCTGTCTGTCGGAGAAATCCTTGACCTTGTAGCCCATATCCTCCTTCATCTTGGCAGGCATATCCACGCCGTAGTTTTGCAGCATAATATATCCTACTCCGCCCTTACCCGACTGCGAATTTATGCGGATAACGTCCGTTTCGTACTCCCTGCCCACGTCGGCGGGGTCGATGGGAAGATACGGCACGTCCCACACCTTTCTGTCCGTGCTCTTGCGGAAAGCCATTCCCTTGGCGATAGCGTCCTGATGACTGCCCGAGAACGCGGCGAAAACCAGCTCGCCCGCATACGGGTGTCGGGGGCTTACGGGCATAACCGTAAATTCCTTATACCGCGAAGTCACGTAAGGCATATCCGAAAAATCAAGCTGGGGGTTCACGCCCTGCGAATACATATTGCCAGCAAGAGTGATTATATCGACGTTTCCCGTGCGCTCGCCGTTACCGAAAAGCGTGCCCTCTATTCTGTCCGCGCCCGCTAAAAGGCCGAACTCGGCGCTTGCAACGCCGCAGCCGCGGTCGTTGTGCGGGTGCAGAGAGAGTACGACCGCCTCCCTGTACTTCATATTTTTGGATATGTATTCAACCTGCCGAGCGTAGACGTGCGGCATAGCGTTTTCTACCGTGGCGGGCAGATTGATTATAGCCTTTCTGTCCGCGGTCGGCTGCCAGACGTCCAGAACCGCGTTGACGACTTCCAACGCATATTCCGGCTCCGTGCCTGTGAAAGATTCGGGCGAATACTCGAAACGGTAATTCGCGCCCTCGCTTTCGGCTAAGCTCTTTAAAAGCTTCGCGCCGTCCACCGCTATCTTTTTTATCTGTTCCTTATTCTTGTTAAAGACCTGCTCGCGCTGAGCGACGGACGTGGAATTGTATACGTGCACGATTGCGTTCTTCGCGCCCTTCAAAGCCTCGAACGTCTTTTTTATTATGTGCTCGCGCGCTTGAGTTAAAACCTGCACCGTAACGTCGGCGGGAATTAAATCCTCTTCGATGAGCTTTCTCAAAAAGTCGTATTCCGTGCGGCTTGCGGCGGGGAAGCCCACCTCTATTTCCTTGAAGCCGAGCTTTACTAGCAGTTTGAAGAACTCGACTTTTGTGTCGAGCGACATCGGCTCTATCAGGCTTTGGTTGCCGTCGCGCAAATCGACCGAACACCAGACGGGCGCCCTTTCGACGCCGTCCTTTTTCGCCCAGTCGCAGCAATCGACGGGCGGGAGAATATATTGTTTTTTATATTTTGTATAATTATTCATAGTATACCTTATTTATAAGGTAGCACAATCGTGCGTAAAAATCAACTGTTTTGACCGTCCGTTTCCGTTTGGAGGCTTTTGCCCGCCTTTCTCTTGCGCAAACAGGGAATGAAAAGGAAAAATCCGAGCGCAATAAACATACTCACAACCCAGCCTATCGCCCACGCCCAGCAGACGCCCGAAAAGCCCAGCCCCGCGCCGACGAGAATATACACGAAAGCAACTCTCAATATGAGGTCGGTGAAGGTGGAAATCGTAAAGCCGAGGTTGCCGCCGCACCCGCGCACCGCGCCGTCCGACACAATTTTAAGACACACCGTAGGCAAAAACGCCGCCACTATCCGCAAAAATATCACCGAACTTGACACAGCTTCCTCGGTCGGCTTGTCGATAAACAGCATAGTTAGCGGTCGGGGTATGCACTCGCAGAGAATTAAAAAGATAAGGCTGGTACACATTGCGTACGTGAGCACGGCGAGATAGCCTTTCTTTATTCGCGCATACTCCCCCGCCGCCTTGTTCTGCGAGCAGAAGTTGGCAAGTCCGTTGGTCATAGTGCCTACCCCGACGTTGGCTATCTGTACGAGCTTGAAGCCCGTCGTAAAGCCCGCCGTCGCGTCCTCGCTGATGAGGTTTATGCGCTTGACGATAAAGAAATTACCCACCGAAACAAAGCTGTTCTGCAAGATTACGGGGATTGACGTGAGAGTTAAATCCTTGCATATGCCCTTATCGAACATTGCGGGTTTTTCGTCGCTCTTTATGTCTTTGAGCTTTCTTATCAGCACGAATACCGTCAGCACGGTTGCCGCCGCCTGAGAGATAAAGGTCGCCCAAGCCGCGCCCGCAACGTCCCAGTGAAAGCCGCAGACAAACAGGAAGTCAAGCCCGACGTTTAACACGGACGAGAACACCAAAAACAGAAAGGGCATTTTGCTGTCGCCCAGCGCGGAACAGATACCGCAGCCAATATTATACAAAAACACGAAGGGCAGCGAGCCGAGATATATGTAAAGATACGTCAGGCTGTCCTTTAAAATGGCGTCGGTCTTAATATCGAGAAGATACATCGACGGTCTTGCTATGCCGAAGCCTACCGCCATAACGACTGCGCACAGCACCGAAAAGGACACGAGCGCCGTATTGACCGTTTCCCGCACCTTTAAGTTGTTTTTCGCGCCGAAATACTTTGCGACGATTACCGAACAGCCGCCGTTGCTGCCGAGCGCGAACGCAAGCAAAATATTTACCATTGTGGACGAATCGCCTACCGCCGTAAGCGCCGTCTGACCCTCCCTCGCGTAGTTGCCCACTATAAGCAAGTCCGCAAGCGAATAAGCCTGCTGAATCATTGCGCTGCCGAGCAGCGGCAGAGAATATAAAAGCAAGGTTTTCCAGACCGAGCCTTTCGTCAAATCAACCGTCTTTTGTCTGTTCATAACAAAGCCTATTATATGCGTTTCGCCCGCCGATTGCAATCGGCGGGCGAACAATGTAATATTTTGTTTTAACGTAACATTTTAACACTTAAAAAGTGTTAATATATGACAAGCCTTATCGCTTACTCGCCGCTTATCTTCTGCGCGGCGGTACCGGGTACGGAATACAAGTCGAACTCCTCGTCTATGTCGAAATCGCTGTCGTCGTCGAACGCGGCGAGCTTGGATACCGACACCTCGTACGCGGTCATCGTGACCATACTCTCGTCGGGCTGTTTTTTCTGATATTCGCGCGACTGTATTCTGCCCGAAAGCGCAATCTTGTCGCCCACCGCGAGGTTCTTGACAAACCGCGCGTTTCTGCCCCAGGCTATCGCGGGGATATAGTCGCTCTTGTTATACGAGCGGTTGACTGCGATTAAAAGGTCGGCAATTTCGCGGTTGAACGGCGTCGTGCGGTACACGGGCGGCTTGCAGATATAGCCCGAAAGTACGATACTGTTGGGATTTTTGCCGGGGTGATAATCCAAAACTTCACGCACGAAAACGGTGAGCATAAGCCGCGATTTGCCGTTTTCGAGCTTGTTGTAAGAGCGGAACTGTCCCAAAGCGCACAGCTCGTCGCCCTTTTTCATACCGCCGCCCATAAGCCGTTCGGATACGGTTACGGGCAGTATATCCGCCTGCCCCGAAAGTCTGTTTACCTCGACGAAAAACTCGTAAAAGCCTTCGCCGAACACCTCGTGCGAGAAAACCGCGTCGGAAGCTATTGTGCCGCAGATATATACTCTGTTGTTCTTTTCGTTCAAGTAGTTCATATAATTTACCTCATTTTTAATGTGTTTCGTTGTCAGTTTGCAGGCTGTTGGCGACCCGTAACGTCGATTGAGTAGTTTTCGCGGTAGATAAGCTCGCCTATGGGTACGAACGTGTAGCCCTTGTTTTTGAGCGTTTCCAAGATGATAGGCACCGCCTCCGCAGTATGTAAGCCGTTGTTGTGCATGAGGATTATAGAACCGTTTTTGGCTCCGTTGATAACCCTCATTGCGATGTCGGTTGCGGACAGGTCGCGCCAGTCCAAAGAATCCACGTCCCACTGAATACAGTAAAAACCTTCTTCCGACGCGGTCTTGATAAGGCGGTCGTTGTAATCGCCGTAGGGCGGGCGGAAAAGCTCGACCTTCTTGCCCGTGATATCCGAAATCGCCTGCGACGAGGTTTTGAGCTCTAAGCGTATTTCCTCGGCGTTCTGTTTGGACATATATGAGTGCGTTGCCGAGTGCGTGCCGATTTCGTGACCCGCCGCGTCAATCTTCTTTACGTATTCGGGATATTTCTCACTCCAAAACTCGACCATAAACCAGGTGGCTTTCACGTCGGACACGCGCAGAGCCTCTAAAATCTTATCGGTGTAGTCCGTGCCCCAGGCGCAGTCGAAGGATATTGAAATGGTCTTATCCTCTCTGCCGACCGAGTATATCGGAAGGGCGCGCGGCGTATTGCCGAACCACACTGCGTAAGCGCTTGTATAGTGCGCTCCCACCGACAGCGCGGTTATCGTCAGCGCGCAAAGTAGACACGCGAGTATGTTTTTTAATCTGACTGTTACTGCCAATCTGCTCACCTATATTAGCAAAATAATAATTGCCCTTTTAGAGTTTTTTAGTCGAATTACCGATTGTTTTGGCGAAAGGCTCCGCGCAAAATACCGAGCTTTGCCGCCGTGTTATAATTTATTGACGTTTGTCCGCTTTTATGACTTTTTTAAAGCGCGCAAAAAAGCGCGGGTGCAAATTTCTTTGCGCCCGCGCTGAAATCACTTTATTTTACTTTATCAGTCCTCTTATTATTTCGTCCGCCTTTTTTATATCCGCCTTGCCCTGCGTCGCCTTTTTGACAAAACCGTACAGCGCGAATATCGCCTTATCCTTGCCCGCCTTGAAGTCGGCAACCGCGTTGGGGTTCGCCTCGATTGCCTTTTTGCAGATTTCGGTCAGCTCGCTATCGTCCATACCCGCAACGTCCTCGGGCTTGATATACTCGGAAACGGGCTTGCCCTCTTCCGCCATCTTTGCAAGCGTTTTCTGCGCGAGCGTAATATTGACCTTGCCCTCGTCGACAAGCTTTACAAGCTTAGCCATCTCTTCCGCCGACACGGGGAGCGCGAACTTTTCCTTGTCCTCCTCGGTTTCGAGCTTGGAATACAGCGTACCGACAATCAGATTGACCGTATTCTTTACGCCCGCGCCGAGTGCGAAAGCCCTTTCCGCAAAGTCGCAAACGCGCTTGTACTTATACAAAAGCTTTGCCGTTGCGGGATTGATTTTCAGCTCGTCGATATAGCGGTGCAGTTTGTCGGTGGGAAGTTCGGGAAGCCCCTTGCGGATTTCCTCAACCTTTTCTTCGGGAATAACCACCGTCAGAATATCGGGCTCGGGGAAATAGCGGTAATCCTGCGCGTCCTCCTTGGTGCGCATTACCGAGGTTTCGCCCGTGTGCTCGTCGTAGCGGAGCGTTGCCTGCACTATCTTGCCGCCGCCCTCGATGACCTCTATCTGCCTTTCGTACTCGTAAGCCATAGCCTTTTCGATATACGAAATAGAGTTCATATTCTTTATTTCGGTACGCGTGCCGAACTCGGTTGCGCCCTCTTCCATAACCGAAATATTGACGTCGCACCTCATCGAGCCTTCCTGCATCTTGCAGTCGGACACGCCGATATAGCGCATAATGAGCTGCAGTTTTTCAACGTATTCCTTTGCCTCTTCGGGCGAGGATATGTCGGGCTCGGACACTATTTCGATTAAAGGCACGCCGCCGCGGTTGTAGTCGATATAAGTGTAACCGCTCTCGTGCACTAATTTTCCCGCGTCCTCTTCGATATGGATACGCGTTATGCCTATCCTCTTGCCGCTCTCTAATTCAACGTAGCCGTTCTCGCACAAGGGCTTGTCGAACTGCGAAATCTGATAGGCTTTGGGAAGGTCGGGATAGCAGTAATTTTTTCTGTCCAAATGGGTTGTCGTGTTTATGGTGCAGTGGGTTGCAAGACCCGCGCGGATAGCGTACTCGACCACCTTTTTATTGAGCACGGGCAAAGTTCCCGGCTGACCCGTACATACGGGGCAACAGTGGGTGTTGGGACTACCGCCGAAAGCCGTCGTGCAACCGCAGAAAATCTTGGTTGCGGTGGCAAGCTCGACGTGGGTTTCCAAGCCCGAAACAAGCCTGTATTTCATAGCTTTACACCCCCTTCGACTTCCGCCGTCTTGCTCAAACCGTTGAGCTCTGCAAAGTACGCGGTATCGAGCACAAGCGCGTCGGAAAATTTCTTACCGATAATCTGCATACCTATGGGCAAGCCGTTTTTATCCTTGCCGCAGGGAATGGAAATTGCGGGCAGTCCCGCTATGTTTACGGGCACGGTACACACGTCCGAAAGGTATGTTTCGACCGCGTTACCCCCCGAATATCCCTGTTTGAACGCGGTATTCGGCGCGGTGGGCGCAAATAAAACGTCGCACTTTTCAAACGCTTCCGCCATCTGGCTTTCAACCGTTTTTCTCAAAAGACAAGCCTTTTTATAGTACGCGTCGAAGTAGCCCGAAGACAACACGTACGTGCCGAGCATTATGCGCTTTTTGACCTCTTTGCCGAAGCCCTCCGTGCGCGTTTTGGTTATCATATCGTCCACGCTCGTATAGTTCGAGGCGCGGTAGCCGTAGCGTATTCCGTCGTATCTGCCGAGGTTGGAAGAAGCCTCCGCACAAGCTATGATATAGTACACTGAAAGTGCGAGTTTGAGCGCGGGAATACTTACCCTTACGACCTGCGCGCCGCCCTTTTCATAGGCGGAAATCATATTGTCAATCGCGCCCTTTATCTCGGTCGGAACGCCGTCGAAATACTCCTCGGAAATACCGATTTTCAATCCCTTGATATCGCCCTTTAAAACCGTCTTTTGCGCGGACGTCGGCACGCTCGTGCCGTCGGCTTTGTCCTCGCCGCGGATTGCGTCGTACACGATTGCCGCGTCCGTGACCGACTGCGTCATAGGACCTATCTGGTCGAGCGACGAGCCGTAAGCCAAAAGTCCGTAACGCGACACAGCGCCGTAGGTGGGCTTAAAACCGACCACTCCGCAGAACGACGCGGGCTGACGGATAGAGCCGCCCGTATCCGAGCCGAGCGCGTAAGCGGCAAGGTTTGCGCACACCGCCGCCGCACCGCCGCCCGAGCTTCCGCCCGTAACGCGCGTGTTGTCGACGGGGTTCAAGGGCGCGCCGTAAACCGAGGTTTCGCCCGTCGAGCCCATTGCAAACTCATCCATATTCGTCTTGCCCAATAGCACCGCTCCCTGCGCTTTGAGCTTAGCCCAGACCGTCGCGTCATAGTAGGGCTTAAAGCCTTGCAGAATTTTGGAACAGCACGTCGTGAACAATCCGTCGGTTGCTATATTGTCTTTGAGCGTGAAAGGTACGCCCGTGAGCGCGGTCGCCTTTCCCTCTTTAATCATCTTGTCGGCGGCTTGCGCGTTTGCCCTCGCCTCGTCGAACGTCAGATGAACGTACGCGTTGAGCCTGGGGTTTTGCGCCTCTATCGCCGATATATACTTTTCGGTAAGCTGAACCGAGGTTATCTCGCCAGACTGCAATTTTTCGGAAAGCGTTGAAATGACCTTTCTCATTTAACCACCCTCCTCACGGGGAAGTATCCGTTTTCCGCCTGAACGTTGGACGTGATTTTTTCGTTGGGAAGGCTTTCGACAACCTCGTCCTCGCGCAAATCCTCCCACTTGACCGTGCGGCTTACGACCTCGCGGATAGAGCCCGTGTCGCCCGCAACCTGCTCGTTTATGCGGTTGGCAAAGTCGATTATTTCCTCGAACTCGGGCGCGAATTTTTCAATCTCTTCTTCTGAAAATTCCAGCCGCGACAGCCGCGCGAGCGTCTTTATTTCCTGTTTCGATACAGACATTTCCGTCACCTGATTTTAATATGAACTTCACGAAGCTGCGTTTCCGTAACCTCGTTGGGTGCGCCGCACAACAAATCCTGCGCCGAGGACGACATGGGGAAGGCTATTACCTCGCGGATATTTTCCTCGTTTTTAAGGAGCATAATCATTCTGTCGACGCCGGGCGCCATACCCGCGTGCGGGGGCGCGCCGAACTTGAAAGCCGTATACAGTGCGCCGAACTTGTCTTTAAGCGTCTGCTCGTCGCAGCCCGCTATGCCGAACGCTTTTATCATTATATCCAAATCGTGGTTTCTCACCGCGCCCGACGAAAGCTCGACGCCGTTGCAGACTATGTCGTACTGGTACGCGTCTATTTCCAGCGGGTCTTTGGTGTTCAGCGCCTCTAAACCGCCCTGCGGCATAGAGAACGGATTGTGCGTAAAGCCGACCTTGCCCGTCGCCTCGTCAATGCCGAACATGGGAAAATCGTTGACGAAACAGAAGCGGTATGCGTTTTTCTCGGTCAAGCCGAGCTTGTCGCCCAGCTCGTTCCTTATCTGTCCCGCAAGCTTGGGCGCCTTTTCCTTGTTGTCCGCAATGAAGAAAATCGTGTCGCCCGCTTCAAGCTTTTCGAGCGTGCGCAGCTCCTCTTTCAATTCCTCGGGAATGAACTTGTCGATAGGTCCTTTATACGTGCCGTCGGGCATAACTTCCAGATAGCCCAGCCCGCCCATTCCGATTGAAAGCGCGAAGGCAAGCAGCTTTTCGTGGAAGCCCTTACTCATTTCGGCGTGCACCTTTACGGCGCGCACGCACTTGTTCTGGAAGGGTTTGAACGTACACTTATTGAAAAATTCCGAAAGGTCGGTTATTCTAAGCGGGTTGCGGAGGTCGGGTTTATCCGAGCCGAACTCTAACATAGCCTGCTTGTAGCTGATTACGGGGAAGGGCGCTTTGGTCACCTCGTAGCCCTCGGGCGCGAACTTTTCAAACGTCGCGGAGAGCACCTCTTCGCCCACTCTGAAAACGTCCTCCTGAGTGGCGAAAGCCATTTCGAAATCGAGCTGATAGAACTCGCCCGGCGAACGGTCGGCGCGCGCGTCCTCGTCGCGGAAGCAGGGTGCAATCTGGAAATACTTATCTATGCCCGACACCATCAAAAGCTGTTTGTACTGCTGGGGCGCCTGCGGCAGAGCGTAAAATCTGCCCTTGTAACGGCGCGACGGCACTATATAATCGCGTGCACCCTCGGGCGACGACGCGCACAGTATGGGCGTCTGCACTTCCAAAAAGCCCATCTCGGTCATTTTATTACGCAAAAACGCAATGACTTCAGAGCGGAATACGATATTGTCCTTGACCTTGCGGTTTCTTAAATCGAGGAAGCGGTATTTAAGGCGCAAATCCTCGCGCGTTTCCTTTGAGGTTACTATTTCGAACGGAAGCTGTTCGCGCACCTTGCCCAAAATTTTTACCGACTTGCAGTTGAGCTCAACCGTGCCCGACGGAATTTTCGGGTTGTACGTTTCCTCGTCGCGCTTTTCGATTTCGCCCGAAACGCAGATACAGTCCTCTTTGTTCAAACCCTCCAAAAGCGACGTGTCGCGCATAACGACCTGAACAACGCCGTAAAAGTCGCGGAGGTCTATAAACGATACGCCGCCGTGGTCGCGCACGTTTTCTATCCAGCCCGAAAGCGTAACCTCGCTTCCTACAAGCTCCTCGCCTATTTGGTCTGCCGTGTGTGTGCGGTATATTGTGCTCATATTTTTGCTCCTCTCTCTATATAAAAACTCGTCCCGAGAAACCAAATATTTCTCAGGACGAATGAAAATTCGCGGTATTACCTAATTACTTGTCATCGCCATTAGACATATTTTATGTAATTATACAGTCATTTTGCCCCATTGTCAAACAATATGACTTACATTTATGCAACTTTATACAGTTTTTATACTATCCGTTAATTCTTTTTGCCCTTTTGTTTACGGATTTCCTTGACCGTCTTTTCGAACCCGTTATCCGACGGTACGTAGTAAACTCTGTCCTTTAACTTGTCGGGCAGGTACTGCTGTTCGACGTATCCGCCGAAGTTGTGCGGATATTTATACTTTTTCGATTGCGCCTTGTCCTCTTTTGTTCCGAACGTGTTGTCCTTTAAATAAGCGGGCACGCCGTCGTCGTCGCGAACCGTAGTCGCGTCGCGTTGAGCCGCGTCCTTTGCAAGCACGACCGTATTCGACTTGGGCGCTTCGCACACGTAAATTATCGCGTTGGACATTGGTATAAGTCCCTCGGGATAGCCTATCTTTTCGAACGCATACATTGCCGAAGTTGCAACGACAAGCGCGTTGGGGTCTGCCATACCCACGTCCTCGGACGAGTGCACGACAAGCCTTCGAAGTATTATCATGGGGTCGCCGCCGCCCTCTATTATGCGCATAGCGTAGTACAGTGCGGCGTTTGCGTCACTGCCGCGGAGAGATTTGCAAAAAGCCGACAGGTAGTCGTAGAATGCGTCCTCGTTATAAGAGAGCGCCTTCTTCTGTATGGACTGCTCCGCGTCCGACAGCGTGACGTGTATCGCGCCGTCCGTGCCAACGGGAGTTGTTAAAACGGCAAGCTCCAAAGCGTTGTAAGCCGCCCTCAAATCGCCGCCCGCCATATTGGCTATGTGGTCGAGCGCCTCTTCGTCCACCCGCGCCGCATATTCGCCTAAGCCCCGCCTTTTATCGGCGAGAGCTTTGACCATTGCCCCCCGAATATCCTCTAACGAAAGGTGTTTGAACTCGAAAACGCGGCACCGCGAAACTATTGCGGGCGTCATTGAAGCAAACGGATTTTCGGTAGTCGAGCCTATAAAAATTATCGTGCCCTTTTCTATCGACGGAAGCAGGCTGTCCGACTGCGTTTTGTTGAAACGGTGACACTCGTCGAGCATTAAATACGTGCGCTTGCCGTAAAGCTTTAAATTGTCCTCCGCCGTCTTTACAGCCGCTTTTACGTCGGCGACTCCCGCCTGCACCGCGTTCAGCTTGATAAACTCGCCGTGCGTGGTCGAAGCGACAATGTTGGCAAGCGTGGTTTTACCCGTGCCCGGAGGTCCCCAGAATATACAGCTTCCAAGGCGGTCGAGCGCTATAGCACGGCGAAGGAGCGAGCCCTCCGCCACTATGTGCTTCTGACCGATAAAGTCGTTTAAGTTGTTAGCGCGCATGCGCTCGGCAAGCGGTTTGGCTTTTTCCTCGTTGCCGTTCAAATCGAAAAGGTCGAACATATCTTCTGTAATTATTTAATAAAATCTTTTATCTCTTGTATACGGGCACGCGTTGTAAGATAACCTTCCTCGTACGCCCTGTCCGCGTCCTTTACCGCGTACTGGCTCAGTCCCTTCATTTCGGGCACGAGCCACAGTTCGTTTTCCGTGCCCAAGAGCTGTTTCTTCATTTCCGAGCCGTTGTAATCCATCATATCGAAAACGCGCATTACCATCGAAACGATGTTATTGACTTTCTTGACGCGCTCCTTCGTGTTGTCGAGGACGTCGACCGCAATGACTACGTCCGCGCCCATTTCCTTGCACTGCTGAGTGGGCACGCGGCACAGTACGCCGCCGTCGATTAAAAGCTTACCTTCCGTTCTCACGGGCGGGAACACCGTCGGCATAGAGCTTGACGCCGCCACCGCGGTTGCCACTTTGCCCTCGGATAAGGTTACGAGCCGCCCCGAGTAAAGGTCGCTCGCCACGCACTTGAAGGGTATTTTCAGCTCGTCGAAGGTCGTATCGCCCAACTTCGACACCAGAAGATTGCGCATTTTGTTGCCGCGCGTTACCGCGAGGCGGGTTATGGGAAGCGCCGTTGGGTCGATAAGCTGTACCGCTTTGAGCTTTTTGACTATGCCGTACATTTCCTCGACCGTGAGCCCCATCGAGTAGCCCGCGCCGACAACCGAGCCCATCGAACAGCCCGTAATGTAGTCGGGACGTATGCCGTCCTCTTCCAGGGCTTTTAAAACTCCTAGGTGCGCAACTCCGCGCGCGCCGCCGCTGCCTAAGGCAAGTCCTATCTTTTTACTCATAATTTCACCTTTAATATAATAATTATTTAGCGTATATGAATGTGAAAAAAAATCTGCTTAAAATTGCCGCCTGCGCCGTGTTACTGTTCTTCGGCGGCGTTCTGATTATTTTTCCCGACAGGTACCTTTCGGTATGCTTCAACGGGCTTTGTCTTTGGGCGGAGAGCGTTTTACCCTCGCTGTTTCCTTTTATGATTATAACCCTGCTCTTAATCAAGCTGGGCGCGGCGCAGATTGCCGCAAAGCCGTTTAACAGGCTGTCGGCAAAGCTCAAACTGCCCAACGTGGGCGTGCCCCTCTTTTTAATGAGCGTTTTCTCGGGCTATCCCGCGGGCAGCCGCATTTTATACGAATACTGCGAACAGGGGCTTATTGACAGAAGCGAAGCCAAAAAGCTTGCCCCGCTGCTCTCGACCTGCGGACCGCTTTTCGCTCTCGGCACTGTCGGTGCGCGGGCGTTCGGCGGTGGTAACGCGGGTGTAAAACTTTTATGCGCGTGCCTTATATCCGTCCTAACGACGTCGCTTATCTACTGCTTTTTTTCGGGGCGCAAACAAGCCCCTCCGCCGCTCACAAAACTCACCCCGACCGACGGCGACGTACTGTATTCCAGCTTTTACGGCGGCGTGACAGCCTGCCTCGTCGCGGGCGGGTTTATCTGCTTTTTCTATACCTTATCGCAAGTTATTGCCGATTTTAATATTTTTAAGCCGTTAGCGCTCATTCTTTCTCCGCTTTTGGGACAAGACGCGGCAAACGGTCTGTGCCTTGGACTCTGCGAGGCGACGGGCGGCTGCTTTGCAGTGGCGCACGCGGGCGGGTTTTTCGCACTGCCGCTCGCGGGATTTTTACTCACCTTCGGCGGCGCGTCAATTTTGATGCAACAGCTCTGCTATCTCACAAAGTGCGGAATAAAGCCCGCCTTCTTTATAGGCTTCAAGTTTTTGCAAGGGTTACTGTCTTTCGGTATCTTATGCCTTTTCGGACTTTAATAGCACCCCAAAAGCTTGTATGAAAGAGCGTCGGCTTCTATTCTTTTTAGCGCCGCTTTGATATGAGCTTGCGCAATGTTGCCCTCGATTTCAATGAAAAATCTGAACTCGCCCGTCTTGTCCTTTATGGGGCGGCTCTCGATTTTCGTCATATTTATGCCGCTTGTGCTCAACACCGAAAGAAGCCCCACGAGAGTGCCTGCACGGTGCCGGCAGGTCACGGTAAAGAAAATTCTGTCCGATTGCGCGCCGTTAACCGACAGACCGCGCTTAACCAAAAGGAATTGCGTGTAGTTGTTTTTTACGTCGGAAATATTTTCATCCGAAAGCTCGTAGCCGTTAACGCGGCAGTGCGCGCCGACTATGCCCGCGCTTTCCGCATCGGTGATTTTACTTATGCAGTCGGCGGTCGACGGAGTTTCGAAAAGCTCTGCGTTCGGGAAGTTTTCGTTAATATATTTCACGCACTGCGCAAGCGCCTGACCGTGCGAATAGACGCGCTTAATCTTCTTTCTGTCCGCCCCCGCAAGGGTTATCAGTCTGTGGTCGATTTCGAGCGTGCACGAAGATACCGCGCACACCCCTTCGGTTTCCTGTAACAGGTCTAAATTCTGCGTGACCGCGCCGTTCAAAGTGTTTTCGATGGGAATAACTACCGCCTCGACATAGCCTCTTATAAGCGCGCAAAACAGAGTAAAAAAGGACGGATACGCAACCCTTTCTTTATCGCCGCATAGAGTTTTTGCCGCAAGTTCGCTATACGTTCCCTCGGGTCCGAGATAGCCGATTATACCTTCGTTCACTGTCCTTTTTACCTCCTTTTTTACTAATTACCCCCGTAATATGCCTTGACGAACGCTTTTTTAAACTTTATCCGCGATATCCAAGAGCAGTCTTTCAGTGTCGCACCAACCGAGGCACGGGTCGGTAATCGACTTGCCGTAAACCTTGTCCTCGCTCTGGTTGCCCTCCTCGATAAAGCTCTCTATCATAAAGCCCTTTACGTTCTTTTTGAAGTCGTTGTCGTACAGGCGGTTGTTCATAACCTCTTCGCAGATTCTTATCTGCTGCTTGAACTTTTTACCGCTGTTGGAGTGGTTCGCGTCGATAATAATTGCGGGATTTTTAAGCCCCGACTTTGCATATCCCTCGATGACCTGCATAACAGTTTCGTAGTGGAAATTGGGAATATCGTTGCCGTAGCCGTCGACGCCGCCGCGCAAAATCGCGTGCGAGAGCGGGTTGCCGTTCGTCTTTACCTGCCAGCCGTTGAGCTTGAAAGTCTGCCCCGACTGCGCCGCGTAAATGGAATTTAAAAGCACCAAAATAGAGCCGCTCATAGGATTTTTTATGCCGACCGCAACGTCCATGCCGCTGGATACAAGTCGGTGAAGCTGGTTTTCCGAGCTTCTTGCGCCGACCGCAACATACGACAAAAGGTCGTCGACGTAAGCGTAGTTTGCGGGGTACAGCATTTCGTCCGCCGCCGCAAGTCCGCTAATTTCGATTGCCTTGACGTTTAAATCTCTGATTGTTAAAATGCCCTTTAAAATGTCCTCGGACTTGGTAGGGTCGGGCTGGGAGAACATACCCTTGTAGCCCACTCCCTTCGTGCGCGGCTTGTTGGTATAAATTCTGGGCACGAGCACGAGCTTGTCCTTGACCTTTTCATTGAGCTTGCCCAAGCGCTCGACGTAGTCCAGAACGGGCTTTTCGGCGTGCGCGGAGCACGGTCCGACGATTATTATAAGCTTGTCGCTGTTGCCCGAAATGACGTCGGCAACAGCCTTGTCGCGTTCCGCCTTGATTTTTTTAAGGCTTTCGGGAAGGGGAACTTTGTCTTTGATTTCCTCAGGCTCGGGTATTCTTATCTGTCTTTCAAACATTTTTTGCCTCCAAAAGTTTTTTTACTTCGCCTTGAATTTCGGTCGGGATATACTGCATAAACTCTTTATTGAATTTCACGCTGTTTCTTATCAGCGACGAGCTTACGTGTATATCTCCCTGCTCGGCGGGTATATAGATTGTGACCATACCGTCCATAAGCTTTTTGCTTGCAAAGTGGTTGCGGTTTTCGTACTCGAAGTCTATGCAATCGCGCACTCCGCGGACGTAGAACGATGTATTTTCCTCTTTGAGTAAATCCACCGCCGCGCCGTCGAACGACCGCACCTTTATGCGCGGCTCGTTTTCGTACAGCTTGTTTAAAAGCGAGAGCCGCTCCTCTTTCGAAAAAAGACAGCTCTTTTCGGGATTTATCATTACCGCAACGGTCACTTTGTCGAAAATTTTCAAAGCCGCCTCTACCACGTCTTTATGTCCGACGGTAGGCGGGTCGAACGTGCCCGCAAATACACAGGTTTTCATTGTTCACTCCTTCTAAAAAAGGTAAGGTAAGTCTTGCCGTACTTCCGCTCGTCGAACTTTTCCAAGCCCTCGGTTTCGCCCTCGAACGAGCGGTCGCGCTCGTAGATTGCAACTCCGTCTTCGGTTAAAAGATTTCGCTTTGCTATGATTTCCAGAGCGGGCGCGCCGTATTCCTTTGCGTACGGCGGGTCGATAAAAATCAAATCGTACCTCTCCCCCGCACCGCTTAAACACGCAAGATAGTCGAGGTTGGTTATCCTGCACTTATCCTGCTCGCCGACCGCCGCAAGATTTTTTTTGAGGACTGCAAGACTGTCTTTGGAAAGGTCGTTGAAGTGCGCTCTTGCCGCCCCGCGCGAAAGGCTTTCCAGCCCTAAATTGCCGCTTCCGCAGAACAAGTCCAGAACGCTTGCGCCGACCACACGCACGGAAAGGATATTGAAAAGGCTCTCCTTTACCCTGTCGGCGGTGGGGCGGATTTCGCTGCCCTTGAAATCGGCAAGCTTTCTGCCGCGGTGTCTGCCGCCTATAATCCTCACTTTTTACGCCTCTTTTTATTCTCTCTACTTTCGGCTACGGCTTCCTGTATCTTTATCTGCCTGAGCTTGCCCAAATAATAGCCGACCGTGTGAGCGCCTATCGGCAGCAGTATCATAATAAAGTTGAGCGCCTGATAGCTCCTGCCGAGGTACGAAAAGGGAAAATATCCCCAGCCGCACATATATTGCAGACAGAAATCACACACGGTATTGTGATAGCACAGCTCGATTACCTGAAAAATCACGAAAGGTATGCACAGTATTCCGCCGATAAGCACGCCCTTCCACAGCGCGTACTCACCCGTTTTGCACACAACCTTTTCCTCGGTCGAACCGAGAGCGCGCTTTTGCGAATTGAGTACGGTTTTGCCGTAAGCCACGTTGCCGTTGGCTCTTCCGATAATGACGAGCGCCGCCACAATCATAATCTCGCCGCAGACAAGCGCTAAAATACTTATACCCAAATCACCCGCGTAAGACGCAAACGTAATTACCGTCGAACTGATAACTATCATTGCGATAAACGCAAACGCAACGCCGGCAAGTATATCTTTAAACTCCAATAATGCTTTTCGGGAAGCCGTAATTTCAGGCTTGTCCTCAAAAAATTCACCGTTCAAAGTTGATTATCCCCCTTTCGCAGACGAATAAATCGAGAGGCTTATCGAATTCCTCCTCTTTAAATTCGTCCGTATACTGTAAAAAATACCCCGCGCCAACCTTTAAAATGTTCGGGTTGTCCGTAAAATATCTGTCGTAGTAACCGCCGCCGTAGCCTAAGCGGAAGCCCCTCGGATTGACTGCCAAAAGCGGCGTTATGCACACCTCTATCTGACCGTCGTAGGCTTGTCCCTGCGGCTCGTAAATTCCGTAACCGTTCTTTACGAGTTCGCCCTCGTCGCCCGAATAGCGCACGGGCACGATTTTTTCACCCTCGACGCGCGGCAGATACACGCTCTTGCCCGCCCCGATAAGTCTTGAAATAAGCGCGTGCGTGTCCGCCTCCGAGCCGAAGCTGTAATAAATAAGAAATCTGTCGCTATGCGCGAACGCTTCGGCGATTATATCCGAAATCGCGCCGTCGGCGACCTCCCTTGCGGAGTGCTGAAAGTATTTTCGCTTAATTTTATATTTATATCTCAGCTGTTCTTTCATAAACTCTCAAACTTCTTCCCGTAACCGAACAGAGCACCTCGTACGAGATAGTGCCGCAACGCGCGGCGTAAGCCTCGGCGTCAGTGAATACGGGCAGATATTCCGCCCTCTCCGTACCGACGAACGCGTCCATACACAGCGTCTTTTCGCCCAGCGGCACTCCGCGGAAAAAGCCGTCCGCGTACCCCAAGCGGTAAGTATAAAGACGTTTGTACGCTCTGTCGGCGATATTGTACCCGACTCCGCCGCCCGTCACTTCCGTTTCGTGGGAAAGCCGAGCGTACACTTTAAGCGCGGGTTTGAGCGCCGCCGCCTTGAATCCCTTCGGCGCATAGCCGTACAGCATAAGTCCGCAGCGCACTCCGCCGAAAAGGTATTCGCCGCCCCTCAAAATTCCGCCGCTTGCCGAAAGGTGCGCGAACGCTTCGGGGCTGTGCGCTCTTACCCTGTCTACCGCAATGCGGAAAGCCGCCGCCTGCCTCTTGCAGTGCATAGCATTCTCCGCCGCGTAAAGGTGCGAATACACTCCCTCGATCTGCCCCTTGTCGAGAATTGACAAGACCTCGTCGAGCTCCTTGCCGAAGCAACCGTAACGGTTCATTCCCGTGTTTATCGCAACGTGGCACTTCATTTTACCGACAAGCCGCGCGCTCTTTACGTCGGTGACCGTCGGCGTCAAGCCGTAATAATTTATCTTTTCCGCGTCCTCGAAATCGAGCGGCGGCGCAAGCACTAATACGGGCTTTGATATACCGTTGATTTTAAGCTCCGCACCCTCGTCGGCAATAGCCACGCAAAAGCCGTCGACGATATCCTCGATTTCGCGCGCAACCTCCGCCGCGCCGTGACCGTAGCCGTCCGCCTTTACCACCGCCCAGAAAAAGCGGTTGCCGACGAGCGAACGCACGAATTGCGCGTTGCTTCTGATTGCCGAAAGATTGATAACCGAAAGCGTTTTTTGCATAACACATAAATATGCGCAAGGTCGGTCTTATGGTTAAAAATCATTATATCACTTTTTTCGCGCAATTGCAACCTTTCCGCGGATACGCTTTATCGCGGGAGTCACACTCATTGCAAGAAAAGCCGCCAGTAAAGTTAAAACCGCGTCCTTGGGCATATAGATTACGTTGTACGTAACCACCGCCTGCCACAAGCCCGAATAGCCGCTTATTTCCCACACGGCGATAAAATAAGCTATGCCGAAAACGTAGTCGACCAAAAATGCGGCAAGCGCCAAAAGCACGGTCTGCCATATCTTTTTTCTGCTTAAATAACCTATGCCCGCAACGCCCGCGGAGGCGATAAACCCCAATATATAGCCGAACGAAGGCATCGTCACGTAAAAAATTCCGCCGCCCGACGTGAACACGGGAATACCGATTAAGCCCAAAAACGCGTACGCCGACATTGCGATTATTCCCTTCTTCCAGCCCAAAAGTAAGCCCGCCAGAACGGCGAAAACCGTCTGAAAGGTCAAGGGCATAAACGGGAAGGGAATTTTTATGAACGCGCCCGCTATCATCAGTGCCACGAAGATTGCACATTCGGCTATATCCACAGCCATAAGCTTGGGGGAAAATTTTTGCATAGAATTATGTTATTATTTTTAATAATAAATGTCAAACAGTTTGCTTGACATAATGCGCGCACCTTTCTTATAATGTCATTGAATTTAATATCCTGAGGTACGCACAGTCGGGGAAGCCCGACTCGTTTAATAGGGAAGACACGGTCAATAGCCGCACAGCCCCCGCTGCCGTTTTAACG
>CAMWWH010000005.1 GCA_947177975.1 uncultured Clostridia bacterium
GCTTTATATTATTTCTTTTTAACTACCTTCTTGACCGTCACCGTCTTTTTAACCGTTATCGTCTTTTTGGGTGCGGGCTTCTTTTCAGCGGGTTTTTTCTCCGATAAATGCTCGGGCATCTCGTGCTGCGGCACGTGCGAGGTGTCGCTCTTTGCCGCCTTGTGCGCCTTGTCGACGCGCGTCTTTTCCGCCTTTTCCTTCTTCAACTCCTCCTCCGTGCTCTCGTGGAAAGGAATTTCAAGAATAATCGCCTCGTAAGGCTTTAAGGTAAAGCTTAACTTATACGGTCTGCCGTTGCACAGCTCCTTCGTCGCCTTTACACTCATATCCTCGCCGTCGTAGCAGGTCGAGAAAACCCTCTTGTACTTGCCCGATACGGGCGCGCCTACGCCGTAGTTTTCGTACGTCATAGGGGTCATATTGCAGACGAATATAAGTCCGTCGTTGTAGTTCCACGGGTTGCGGCGGATAAACGCGAATATCGAACGCTGTACGTCGCCGCTTTCAATCCACTCGAACGACTGCCAGTTGGTATCGTTGTGCAGTACCTCTCTTTCCTTATACAGGTGTAAGAGGGCGCGGTAGCACTCCATAACGCTTCTGTGACCGGGGTCGTCGCACAGGTGCCAGTCCAAACTTACCTTATAATACCACTCGTTGATTTGCGCGAAGTCCTGACCCATAAACAACAGCTTTTTGCCGGGGTGACCCATCATCATCGTGTAGAAGCATTTCAAACCGTTGAGCTTGTCCGAATGATAGCCGGGCATCTTGGTGTACATACTGCCCTTGCCGTACACTACCTCGTCGTGCGAGAGCACAAGCTGATAGTGTTCAAGGAATATATACTCGAAGGTATGCGTCATTAAGAAGTGGTGATATTTGCGGTATACGGGGTCTTTCTTTATGTACGACAGCGTATCGTTCATCCAGCCCATATTCCACTTTAAGCCGAAGCCCAAGCCGCCGTCCTTTGCGGGCTTTGTAACGCCCTCTAAAATGGAGCTGTCCTCGGCGATTATAAACGCGTCGGTGCGCGCGCGGAGTACGCTGTTTAAGTGACGGAAGAACTCGAAGCTCTCCAAATTCCAGTCGCCGCCGTCCTTGTTGGGGCGCCATTCCGTTCTGCCGAACGACGAATAAAGCATTGCCGCAACCGCGTCGGCGCGCAGAGCGTCGATATGGTATTTATTGACCCAGAAGAACGCCGAGGCAATTAGGAAGTTCGAAACCTCGGGTCTGCCCAAATCGAAAGCCTTAGTGCCCCACTCGGGGTATTCGGCGCGCAGGGGGTCGGTGTATTCGTAAAGCGGAGTACCGTCGAAGTTGGCAAGTCCGAACTCGTCCTTGGGGAAGTGCGCGGGCACCCAGTCCAAAATTACGCCGATACCGTGTTGGTGCATATAGTCGACGAAATACATAAAGTCCTGCGGTGAGCCGTAGCGCGCCGTCGGGCAGAAGTAACCCGTTACCTGATAGCCCCAGCTCGGGTCGAAGGGATATTCGCATATGCCCATAACCTCGACGTGGGTGTAGCCCATATACAGCACGTATTCGCACAGCTCGTGCGCAAGGCGGCGGTAATCGAGGTACTGGTCCTCGTCCCACCACATTTCGGTGTTCTTCTTCCAGCTACCCAAATGCACCTCGTACACCGCCATCGGCTTGGCAAGATAGTTCTCGCCCTTCTTGGCTTTTAAGTACTCGCCGTCGCCCCACTGGTAATCGTTGAGGTTGGTAACTATCGAAGCGTTTGCGGGGCGCTTTTCACTGCCGAACTCGTAGGGGTCGATTTTGTAGACCTCGCTGCCGTCGGCGCGTACGATTAGATATTTGTACTTGACGCCCTCGCACATACCGGGGACGAAAAGCTCCCAGATACTGTCGTCGACCTTTTCCATAACGTCGCTCCAAGGAGTCCAGCCGTTGCCGTCGGAAACGACGCAAATGCCCCTTGCGTTGGGCGCCCAGACTACGAAATGAGTGCCCCATACCCCGTCGATACAGCGGATATGCGCGCCCATCTTTTCGTACAGCTCGTAGTGCGTGCCGTGGTGAAAAAGATATCTGTCAAGCTCACCGAAAAATCTCTTTTCCTTATCCATAAATCAAATTAACCCCCATATATCATTAAATTAAAACTCATCCCTCTTGTCAGAAGCAAGCAAGACAAGGCGCAGGAGCACCGACCGCAGGGAGTGTACACAAGACGTACACGACCAAGGCGGCGCGGACTGCAACACAGTATTGCGCCGCTTATGGCAAGAGAAGTTTAATTAAAATTTTTAGTATAAACGCATCCGCCTTTAGGTGGCAACGATACATACATTCTGCCGAATTTTACTTCCTCATACTCGGGCACTGCGCCGTAGTCGCAATTGACGGTATATGCAAGCTTCAGCTTGTCCGTGCGGTTGTCGATAACCGTCCATACGGGCACGGTAAGCGATACGTTTTTGTCACTGCAATTTATCGCGACGATTGCGCAGTCCTTCTTGTCGAAACGCGCGTACACGATATAGCCGTTGCCCGCGTCGAGCGGCATTAAAGAACCCAGCTTTATGCAGTGTATCTTCTTGCGGAGCGCAATCGCGCTCGCGTGCATATCGTACACTTCCCAGTCCTCTCTGCCCCACGGGTAGGTGCGGCGGCAGTCGGGGTCGGTCCAGCCAACCTGTCCCACCTCGTCGCCGTAGTACAGCGCGGGACTGCCCGGCCAGGTCATCTGAATTAAAACTCCGAGGAATAAGACTCGCTTGTCCACTCCCTCGCCCGCCGCGTCGCCGCCCATCGATTTGAGCGTGCCCACCGTGCGGTTGGTGCGCGTCAAAAAGCGGGAATGGTCGTGGTTGGAAAGCTGGTTAATCGCGCTGTCGAGAGCGGGGCGCGGGAAGCGGGCGCTGTTTTTGAACATTGCCTCGAAAAACGCCTTTCCGTCGTACAGCTTGTTGTAGTCGATTGACGCCGAATGTTTTTCCATACCCGTTAAAAACCAAGTCACGGGCTCCATAAACGCGTCGTAATTCATAACCGAATCCCACTCGCCGTTTTCAAGCCACTTGCACGGGTCGCCGTAGTGCTCGGCAAAGATGAACGCTTCGGGATTTGCCTTGCGCACCCTCGCGTGGAAAATTTTCCAAAACTTGTGATTGAACCTTTCGCTGTGCCCCAAGTCTGCGGCGACGTCCAACCGCCAGCCGTCGGCTTTAAAGGGTGCGGACACCCACTTTGCTCCCACGTCGTAAATCTTTTCGCACAACTCCGCGCTCTTTTCGTAGTTGAGCTTGGGCAGGGTCTTGTAGCCCCACCAGCCCTCGTACTCGCTGTCGGCAACGCGCGGTTTTTCGAACTTGAAATAACTGCGGTAGGGGCTGTCCACCGATTGGAACGCGCCCTTTTCGTACCCCTCTTTGTTGAGGTAAATGCCCTCTCTGTCCAGCCATTTATGGAACGAACCGCAGTGGTTGAACACGCCGTCGACCACCACCTTGATGTCCATTTCGTGCATTTTTTCAACCAGCGAGGCAAAGTATGCGTTCGCCTTTTCGAGGTTGGTCTTGTCGGTTACGCGGCGGATATACCTCGGCGCGTAGCCGTTGTGCTTTTCCCAGCCCTGCATATAGTGGTCGTAATCGTTGTCGATGACCGCGAGGTGCGGGTCGATATAGTCGTAGTCCTGCGTGTCGTACTTGTGATTGGACGGCGACACGAACAGCGGGTTGAAATACACCGCCTCCACTCCGAGGTTTTTGAGGTATTGAAGCTTGACCTCAACGCCCTGCAAATCGCCGCCGTAAAAGTTGTTTACGTCCAGCGTGTCGGGAATTCTGTGCCAGTCGTGAATTTTGTGCGAGTGCCCGCCCGTGTAGTAGTACTCGTTATCTGCAACGTCGTTCGACAAATCGCCGTTGTAAAAGCGGTCGACGTAAATCTGATAGAACACCCTGCCCTTAGCCCAGTCGGGCACCTTGTGGTTGGGCACGAAGGAAAAATTGTACTCTTCCTGATTGTTTGTGACCGCGCCCAGACGGTTGTAATACAGCTCGTCGTCCTCGTCCACGAGCTTGAAGCAGTAGCTCACGGGTTTTTCGCCGCAGGTGAACGTGAGAGTGTAATAGTCGAAATTCTCGCTGTCGGTTTTAATTTTTTTCATCAACCGAAGCTTGCCGTTTATTACCGCGTAAACCTTGAAAACGTCGTTTATGAGCGTACGGAACGTTAAAGTTACTTTGTCGCCGCTTTTCGGCTCGTAAGGGGTTTTGAAATCTTCCGTTTCGTCTGTGAATAATGCCTGTCTGTTAATCATAAAATCCTTTCTCGTCGATTTCTTCTGCTTGGGGCGCAAAAGAAATCCGACGAATTTTCGGAGGCTCTGCCTCCCTGCCCGCAATTGCTCGGCGCCCACGTAATAATATAATTGCGGGCATTCCCTCCGCTGAGGCGAAAGTATTCGCAAATTGGGTCGCGCTGCGCAAAAACGCGGTTTTGCTTGCTACGTTAATTATTTCCAAAAATAGCTTATATTACCTTAAAAATTGTACCATATCAGGCAATTAAAGTCAATATGCAATTTTGGCAACCCGTTGACTTTATGCAAATATTATGTTAATATGCATTTACAAGATAAGGAGCGGTTTTATTTATGTCGGAAGAAATAAAAGAAGAGCTTCCCCAAAAAGAGGAAGCATTGCCCGAGGCTGAAAAGCCTAAAAAGAAGAAGTTTACCAAGCCCACTAAAAAACAGGTCGGACACGAAATAATAAGCTGGCTGTTGATGACCCTGGGCACGGTTCTGGTCGCGGGCGGCGTTTACTTTTTCAAAGCTCCCAACCACTTTGCAACCGGCGGCGTAAGCGGTCTTTCGATAGTGCTTGCAAAGTTCGTGCCCCTAAACCAGTCTACCCTCGTTCTGATTATCAACGCGGCACTGCTTGTAATAGGCTTTATATTCTTAGGCAAGGGCTGTACGATACGCACGCTTTACTGCTCGCTTATGTACTCGCTCGAAAACTTTTTGCTCGAAGAATTTTTGCCCATAGAAAAAATTACGGGCGGTGCGGCAACGCTGACGGGTCAGCCTTTGATGGAGCTTGTGTACGCTATGCTTCTGACGGGCATAGGCAGTGCGATAATGTTCAACTGCAAAGCGTCGTCGGGCGGCACGGATATTGTAGCTTTAATATTAAAGAAGTTCACAAGCCTGAACACGGGTATGGCACTTCTCATAACCGACGCGGCAATCGCGTTTTCGACCTTCTTTATTTTCGGCGCGGAAGCGGGACTTTTCTCTATGCTCGGACTTTTTTCGAAAGCGTTTATAGTAGACGGCGTTATCGAAAATATCGGCAAGACCAAATATATCACGATTATTACTACGATGCCCGACGAGATAGGCAAGTATATAACTACGGTAATGAAGCGCGACTACACTCATTACGTTGCGACGGGCGGCTACACGGGCGCGGAAAAGACCATTATGATTACCGTCTGCAAGCGCAGCGAAGCGCTTAAATTAAAGGCGGTTGCCAAGAAGCTCGACCCCGTTTCCTTTATAATTATTACCGACGCAAACGAGATACTCGGTAAGGGTTTCCGAGAGACGCTTTAAATCACAACAAAACAAAGAGTAAAAGCCGCGGCGCATTTGCGCCGCGGCTCTTTTTAATTTTCGTATCAGGATTCAACTTCTACAATTTCGAATGTAGCGTTGTAATATATCCACAAATAGTACTTACCGCTTTCAAAGACCGTAAAATTATTGGTTGCATAATCACCGTAAACTATACCGTCAAGTTCTCCCTGGAACTTTCCGCTGCCGATCATTATGTCCATAGCATCGTAAGAAGATACGCCGTCAATCATCAATGCATAAGTCTTACCCTCTTCAAGTTCTATTTCGTACTCCTTGTACAGATTATTACCCAAGTTAACGGTAACAGTCTGACCGACGCTTATGATGGATTCGTTTACCGTAACAGTTGCCGAAATCGTATTCGTTTCCTCGTTTACTGCCGGAGTAGCTACGTCGTAACCCTTGATTTTAATTACGGGCGTCTTGCCGGGCACAAGGATAACGTTGAAAGTGCCGTTTGCGCCGATTTCGTATTCTTCGTCGTTTAACGTAACTTTGGTTCCCTCTTCGAGATTGTTGCCGTTAAGCTTCAACGATACCGTATACGCTTTAACCACAGTCAAAGCCACAGGTTCGGCGGTTATATCGCGGTTTGTCTTTCTAACCGTTTTATGAACCGTTACGCCACCCGAAGTCTGTGCGATATAAGCGAACTGACCGTACAGCGCGTGAGTTGCGGGAACTTCTACGATAACGTTGTAGCTGCTGTCATTCTTAGCACCCCCACGGAAAGATACGGGGTCGAGAACGCTGAACTCTGCTAAGCCTTCCGCGTCGGTCAATACCGTAAATGCGGACGTTTCCTCCTCTCCGTCTTCTCCGTACGAATGTGCCGACATGGACTGCGTTAACGTTACCTTTAAGTTTGCGAGCGACGCGCCTGCGGGAAGCTCTACACCTTCGGGAAGAGCAACCTTGACTTTATACGTCTGCCTTTCGTAAACGTTTACCGTACCGGTCGTCGCCTCGTCGAAGTTCTTGGCAATATACAGTTCGTCCTCGTAATAGTCGTGGGTTGCGGGCAATCCCGTAACTTTTACGTAATAGTTCTTTGAAGTATCCACGTTGCCAAACGTATATGTGCCGTCGTTATTGTTGGTTGCCGCAATATCAACTTCGTGTTTTACGGCTTTGTAGTCGCCGTCCTCGTCCTCTTCATACTCGATATAATAGAGCGTTACGGTTACGTCGTTGTAAGTATTCGTGCCGTCGCTTACGGTAATCGTGTAATCGTGAGCTACGTACTCTTCGAAGGTGAAGTTGAAATTACCTGTTGCACCGCTCTCGTTTACAACCTTGACGTAGTACGTCTGATTAGCCTGCATGAAGAAAGTCATCTGGTTTGAACCGAAACCGGCATGCTCACTGAAATCCTCATCAGAATAGCGGTAGAAATAAATACTGGTATCCTCGCTTTCGTACTTAAGCAAAGCATCTGCGCTTACAGTAGGCGTAATCGCGTAATAGAACGTGCCCGGTTTAACTTCAAGCTCGGCTTCATCCGCCAACTCTACGGGGTCGCTTGCCGCAAATCCCTTATCGTCTGCGCCGAATACGCCGACAGTGAATTTATATTCACCGTAGCCGCTTGCCGAAATATATACCGTGGCTGCGACGGGCGTAAATACGAGAGCCGCACCGCCCTCCGCCGTCAAGGCAGGTGAAGTAGCCGCCAAATCGCTGTACAAACTCAAATTCGATCCGGCCGCGGTAGTTTTAACTATATACTTTGTGCCTGCGGTAAGTCCGTCGAGCTTATACCACATCTGGAATTGGCTGGTGAGGTCAACGGCATTTTCCGTGCCGTCGATTTTCGCAACGATGGGATTTTCTTTTTCACCGGGTGCAACGAAAACGTTAAACGAGACCTTGCAGTCGGTGCCCGTAGATTGAGCGTAGAAATAACAAGTGGTATTGCTCCAGTCGAACGTTATATAATCTTCCGAATCAATAGCTTCGGGCTCTTCGTTATTTATATTCGCTCCGAGCTTGTATACGGTAACTCCCTCGCCGAACGTAAGCTGAACGTTTTTAGAGTTGAACGTTTCTCCGTAATTTCCGGTAACCTTGAAGTATACCTTATCGCCCGCCGTAACGCCCGTTACGCCGAATTCGCCATTGTCGTTTACCGATACGGGTCTTAAAATATCGCCTACTGCGGGAGCTTCTTCTACGATAACCCTGAAAGCTACGTCAAGAGCGAAATTTACGTCGTTAACCATAGTTGTGTTGGTACCCAACGTCAAGCTCAGAGATTCGCCGGCTTCGAGTACAAATGAGACTTTTGCACCTTTTTCGCTTACCGCGGAAATACCGCTTTGCCAACCCGGAGTTACCGAAGTGTTTTCGGTTAAAACCTTAACGGTGTACTTCTTCGCGTCGCTTCCGTTATTTGTCAACGTATATTGTTGACTTAAAACACTGTACACACCGCCGCCGTAGTCGTAGTCATCCGCAACTATCGTCGTGGTGTAGTTACCCGTTTCGGTAACGTTGATGGTCGGGTTGGTGCTGTCTAACGCAGTACCGTAATTGTACTTAACGTAGCCGCAATCGCTGCAGGTCTGATGGGTGACGCCGTCTTCGTCAGCCTCGCTCTCCGCACCTAACGTGTGCGTAGCTTCGCCGCTCTTCTGGTCTTCGCATCCGCAGATTGCGGGGTGCCAGTGATGCGTCTTGTTGCTCTCCCACGAGTTTTCGTCGAATTCGTGTACGGTGTGAAGAACCGCCGTTCTTACCTTAAAGGTTACGTTCGAGTAAACTTCGACCGTATAAACGCCCGCCGTAGTTACTTTAATAAGCTTATCGTAGCCTTCGCTGTCGATTTCGGTAAGGTTGTTGCCGTTGAGCGTGCCTATAGCTATGGTCAGACCCGTATCGACAACCGCGTCGTCGATAACTATCTGGTAATCGCCCGCCGCAAGCTTTACGGTATACCTCTTGGGTGCGTTAGCCGTTGCGCCCGTTACGGTGATAGCTGCGTCCAAATCTACGTTGCCGCAAACCGAGCAAGCCCCGCCGTTTTCAGTGTCGTGTCCTACGACCGCGGTATTGTGCTCGCTGTTGTTTGCACATTCAGTGTGGTGACCTTCTTCGCCGTCGTTTACTACCTTGAACGCGTGGTTGTCGGCATCTTTGCCGATATTTACGTCGAATTCAACGTGATTGCCGTCCTTTTCGTACGTATAGGTAAGCACGCCGTCGGTAGAGCAGTTCGCCTCCGTCTTGGTTACGTGCGAGTAAACCGCGTCCGCGTCCTCGCCGTCAAGCGCGGGAAGCACTAACTGCGTATCCTCGGTCGTCGCGTCGCAACCCGATTTACCGCAAGTTCTCGTCGCCAGACCCGTTCCGCCGTTCGAGGGGTTTTGCGATACCGTCCAGCCGTTACCCCAGTCGTGCGTGTGACCTTCGTCGCCGCCGCCTTTACATGCGGCAAGTCCTACGCCGCCTGCAAGCACTACCGAGCAGGCAAGAGCCGCAAGTAATGCTTTCTTTGTCTTTTTCATAACTACCTCCATATATACGGTTATCTCAAACCGCTGTAAAAATTTAGAACTTCTTTGAATTTATTCATAAATAAGCAGGAATTATGCAATTTTTATGAATATTTGCGTCAATTATAATAAAATTACGGTGAAATGTCAACTATTTATACACTCATACCCATAACTATTCATTATTATAACTGTAACCGCTATTTATATTTTATCATAAATAAAGCCCCGCGGCAACCGCCGCGGGGCTTCAAACGTCAATTGGAATTATTTAACAAGATATCCGTTATTTTTGGAATTATTTAACAAGTTCGACGGCTTTTTTGGTCGCTTCCTTAATTTCTTCGGGAGTACCCTTCATCATCCAGCTACCGCCGCACGCGATAATCTTGTCGTATGCGAGGTACTCGAGGATATTGTCAGCCGAAATACCGCCCGTGGGCATAATGTGCAGATAAGGGAACGCCGCGCAGATTGCCTTGATGGTCTTTAATCCGCCGTAGTTGGACGCGGGGAAGAATTTGAGCGTCGTCAAGCCCTTAGCGATTGCCGCCATTGCCTCGGTGGGAGTTACGATACCGGGCAGATACAGCATACCGTGCTCTGCGCAGCAGTCGGCAACTTCCTCGGAGAAGCCGGGGGATACGATAAATTTACTGCCCGCCGCAATAGCTCTTTCGCACTGGTCGCGGTTGATAACCGTGCCCGCGCCGACAAACATATCGGGGAACTTCTGCGTTGTCAGCTTGATAGCCTCCTCCGCGCAAGCCGTACGGAAAGTGATTTCCGCGCAGGGCAGTCCGCCGTCGATGAGCGCCTGCATCTTGGGCAGAGTTTCGTCCAGAGAGTTGAGCACTACTACGGGCACTATCTTCATTTTCTTAATCTGTTCGATTATTTGTTCGTTGGTCATAAATTGCCTCCATTAACTTTTATTACCAAGATTTATTATATCACTCCTCCTTTTAATTTGCAATACCCAAAAATAAAATTTTGCCCCGCGTTGACATACCCCGCGCCCTTATTGTATAATAAATAGGTAATATTATGAAAATTATCGATATCGAAAACTGGAACAGAAAAGTAATTTATAAAAACTTTATCGGCTACACCAATCCGATTTTTTCCATCTCGGCGCGGCTGGACGTTACAAGCCTTTACGACTACTGCAAGCGCACGGGCGCGTCGTTTTTTACCACCTTTACCTTTATCGCCTGCAAGTGCTTAAACGCCGTCGAGGAGTTCCGCCTCCGCTTAAAAGAGGGCAACGTGGTTTTATACGACGTGATTAACCCCAGCTTTATCGTCAAAGGCACGGACGGAGTTATCTCGACCTGCCGCACGGAAATGTCGGAAAATTACCGTGAATATTACGGCTCGGCGCGCGCGGCGCAGAAAGCCGCACAGGAGGCTTCGGGAGTAAGCTTTAACGGGGATAATCAGAACGACCTGTTCTTTATTTCCTGTATGCCGTGGGTTGACATACACTCCTTTTCCAACCCGTACGATATCGAAAACCCCGACATAAGCAGTATACCGCGCATTATGTGGAGCAAGTTCGTTCCCGAAAACGGCAGACTGAGAATGACCTTCGACGTAGCCGCACACCACGCGCTCATCGACGGTGAACCCGTTTGCAGAGCCATAAACCTCATTCAGGACGCGCTCGATAATGTTGAAGAATTTTTAAAGTAAGGATAAAAGCAAATGAAAGACAGAATTTTTATCGGTTGGAGCGGAAGCAACGAGGTTGCGCTCAAAGTCAAAAACGTTTTGGAAAACCGCTGCAATTACAAGTGTTCGATAGGCGGTAACTGCGAAAACGATTCCAAGATGTCGTCCGTCGGCGACACGGTTATTCAGCAGATTAAAAACAGCAATCAGGCAATCATAATTTTTCAGAACCGCGCCGACGGTCAGGTGAGCAACAACCTCTTCTTCGAGCTGGGATATACCCTCGCTTCGTACGGCGTCGCCAAAATTCACTGCGTGCGCAGGGCAAGCGAACAGATTACTCTGCCCTCCGACTTCGACAGCGCGTTCGTCGAAGCAATTGACGATACGGACGAGGAAAAATTTATCGGCGGCATTGTGCGCTACTTCCTCGACAGGCAGAAGCTTTCTGTCAATACGAATAAAATGTACCTAATAGATAACCGCTATATAATCCGCGGCTTTATTCAGACGCACTTTTCCGAACAGGGCTCGAAGTGCTCTGACTACGAGCTGGCGCAGTACCTCCTCTTCTATATGCAGGCGGCGAATATGTTCGGCGACGTCAAGAAGGTGCAGGACGAGATACTTGCGTTTAAAGCGGCGAACCAGCACAACTTTTCCGCCGAGCTCGCGTTTTCCGTCAACATTTCGCTCGCGTTCTTCGAGTTGGTTTTAAACATTAAAAACGGCGAAAACGGCACTTTGTACATAGACAAAAACGCATACCATCAGTTCAAACAGCGCTACGACGCGCTTTGCACCGAGATTTCCGACGACCCACAGGGCATCTTCGACAACTGGGCAATGCTGTTTTTAAGCAATCATATGACCTACGGCAACAGTCTTTACACCAACTGTCCCGACCTTAGCGACGAGCGCCGCAAAAAGATTGCTCAGCGCGTCTGCGAATGGGCGGACAAAGCCGTGCAATACGCCGACGAGCTTGTAAAGTGCGCGCCCTTAGAGGAGAACAACGACCACATAGGTCTGCTGTCGTTCATGCTCGCATACACCTACCGCAACAGATTTTTGGCGGAAAGGATTTTGGGCAACGCCGACTATCTGAAATGGCTGGAAATGACGAGAAAGGAGCGCGTTTCACTCAAAAAGCACTTCGGCTACGGCTCGATTGACACGCATTTAAGTGCGAATATAGATATGGAATATTACTTAAATCTTATCGAATATCTCAGCTTTGCCGAAGAACTCGATTTGGACGAGGACGACGTGGAAATATATCTCGACGAAATCAAAGACTACCTCGACCGCGAAAAGAACAAGACCGACCAGAGCAAATATTTGGAGCGTATCGATTACATTTACAACAAACTTGCGGACTAAATAAAAAAGCCGCGCGGCGAAAATTCGCCGCGCGGCTTAGGTTTTAGAGATAACTTTTCAGCTTTCTTTCGAAGCCTTCCTCTATCGCAATCAAATCGGTTAAGAGGTTTTTAACGTCGGTGTTCATAATCTTTTCGCCGTCGGTCAAAGAGGTCTTTAACGACGTTATGCCGTTTACCGTACCCTTAATCATCATCTGCGCGATGTTCTGTCTGGAGTTGTCGGTTGCGGCGTTCATCTTGATAGCCGACCACATCATCGCCTTCTTTATGGGCGAGGGCTCCTTCAGATCGAGGTCGTAGCGCGTTGCAAGGTGCGCCGCCTGCGAGCATATCTTCTCGTACTCCTCGTGCTCTCTCAAGAGCTCTTCCTTGATATCCTCGTCCTCCACCTCGGGCAGAAGGTCGGTGATGGAAAGCTGCGCGTACTGCGCGTTGCGGTAAATTTCGGCTAAAACTTCGCTGTCGCTTTTAAGATTGTCCATTTTGTTCTCCTTCAAAATTTTGATACTATTACTTTGCGTAAAAGCTTAAATTATATGCAACCTGCGAAAAAAACGCTTGACTTGGGTTGTTTATTATGGTATATTTATCCACGAGCCGTTCGGAACGGGCTTTTTTAAGTGCGCATTTTAAGCGTAGTGCGCCGCCTATGCCTTTGGCAACAACGTATCCGACGAGACTGGTTAGAGGAGGATTTTTTATGTACGCGATTTTCGACAACGGAAACAAGCAATACAAGGTTTCCGTAGGCGACACCGTTAAGGTGGAAAAGCTCGCAGCCAAGGAAGGCGAAACCGTTACGTTCCCCGTTGTTATGACGGCGGACGAGGGCGGCAAAATTGCTTGCGGCAGCGAGGTGGAAAAGGTTGTGGTTACCGCTGAGGTAATCGGTCACGGCAAGGACAAGAAGATTATCGTCTTCAAGTACAAAGCCAAGAAGAACGAGAGAAAGAAGCAGGGTCACAGACAGCCCTACACCACCGTAAAGGTTACGGCTATCGGTGCAGGTGAAGTAAAGAAAGCGGCTGCCAAGAAAGCAGCTCCCGCAGCTGAAAAGGCTGCAACCGCAGAGAAGCCCGCTACCGCTCCCAAGAAGAGAGCTACCAAAAAGGTTGCGGAAACGCCCGCGGCTGAATAATTGAAAGGAGATGCGACGAGTATGATGTTAATTAAATTATTCGCCCACAAGAAGGGCGGCGGCTCTACCGATAACGGCAGAGACAGTAATCCCAAATACCTCGGCGTTAAGCGTGCCGACGGCCAGAAAGTTCTTGCGGGTAATATCCTCGTAAGACAGCGCGGCAGCAAGTTCAAGCCCGGCAACAACGTAGGCATCGGCAAGGACGACACTCTGTTCGCCCTCATCGACGGCACGGTTAAGTTCGAAAGAGTGGGCAAAGACGGCAAGCAGGTTTCCGTTTACCCCGTAGCTTAAATCGGATTATAAAGCGAGAGCAAAATGCTCTCGCTTTAATATTTTATTGAGGTATTTTTATGAAAGTGCGCCCCGTTCAGTTAAGCGACTACCCCGCATTTAAAAAACTTTTCTGCGACTACTATACCGAGCTCGACTGCGAGGAGGACCCCCTCCCCCTTTTCGACGACTGCCTTTTGCCCGACTTGAAAGCGGGGCTGTTCGAGGTCGGTATTTGCGAAATCGAAGGCGCGGTTGTCGGCTTTGTCATTTTCCAGATTGACGATATTTTAAACGACTGGAATTTCAAAGAGGGCTGCGGCGACGTGCGCGAGCTGTACGTTGCTCCCGCCTTCCGCCGCCAAAGTTTGGGCACTGCGCTTTTGCAGTATGCCGAAGCGGCTCTCATAAAATCGGGCGCAACCGAAATTTATACCCTTCCCGTCGAGGAGTGCGAAAGTTTTTTTATCGCCCGCGGTTATACCGACGGCGGCGAATATTGCGCCGAAGCCGACAACAAAGTGTTCATCAAAAATATGGACAAATCGGATTTTTAGTGATATAATACGGATATGAACGACATTACTTTTGCGGGCGGGGTCAACGCCGCGGAAGAGGCGAAAGAGCACGTGCACGGCGACTACGAAATAATTCTTTTCAATAGCGCGGGCTTTTTTTACGCCGACGGCTTGAAAAACGCAGTCCCACAAAACGGAGTTGCGGTTATACCCCCTCTCTTAAAACACCGCGCAGAGTGCGGGAACGCGGTGCGCGCAATACTCGATAAGGCGCTGTTGCCCGTCAAATCGGCTTTGACAATAGACGCGGAAAGCGCGGAAGAAATACGGCACGTAATAGCGCGCGCGTGTGCGCTTTTCAATGAGAGCGCCGTTAAAAACGAGGGAGTGCTTTCCGCTTACGGCAATCTTTTAGCCGCGTTAATTGCCGCATATTCCGCACCCAACGGCTATTCTCCCGCCGTTCAGGCGGTTCTGGACGACTTGGAAAAGCATATCGGCGACGCCACCTATTCGCTCGAAGGCTTTATCCGTTCACTGCCCTTAAATTATGACTACGTGCGAAAGCTGTTTAAAAAAGAGGTCGGAGTAACTCCGCACGACTACCTCACGCGCGCGCGTATGCTCAGGGCGAAAACCATACTTTTATCGGGAGTGACCAACCGCTACTCCGACTATTCGGTGACGCAGATTGCCGAAGCGTGCGGATACTCCGAACCGCTTTACTTTTCGCGGGTGTTCAAAAAATATTACGGCGTTGCGCCGTCCTACTATACCAAAAACGAAAGAGGATAAAAATTATGAAATACAAAGTTCTTTACAACCCCTTTGCGGGCAGAGTTAACGACACGGCTTTTTTCGACAGGCTTAAAGCCGCGCTCGAAGGCGACGAGCTCGAATACTACGACATAACGAAAATTACTTACTCCGAATTTTTGCCGAACGTGCAAGACGGCGAGGCGGTAATAATCGCGGGCGGCGACGGCACGCTCAACCGCTTTATCAACGAGACCGACGGTATGGATATAACCGCGCCCGTGTACTACTTTGCGGCGGGCAACGGTAACGATTTCTGGACGGATATAGGTAAAAAGGCGGGCGACAAGCCCGTGGAACTTGCGCCCTATATCAAGGATTTGCCCACCGTTACGGTCAACGGTAAGACGCATAAGTTTATCAACGGCGTCGGCTACGGCATTGACGGCTACTGCTGCGAGGTGGGCGACAAGCTCAAAGCCGCCGATAAGAAGGTCGACTACACCGGCATTGCAATCAAGGGGCTTTTATTCCACTTCAAGCCCGCCACCGCGAAAGTCACCGTCGACGGCGTTACCACTACCTTTAAAAACGTGTGGATTGCCCCCACTATGAACGGCAGAATGTACGGCGGCGGTATGCTGCCCACTCCCGAACAGGACAGGCTGAACCCCGAACGCACCGTATCCACCTGCATTTTCTACGGCAAGGGCAGATTGAAGATACTGACCATATTCCCCAAGATATTCAAGGGCGAGCACGTCAAAAAGACCAAGAACGTTGCAATTATGAGCGGCAAGGAAGTCACCGTGGAATTCGACAAGCCCTGTGCGCTACAGATTGACGGCGAAACGGTTTTAAACGTTACCAAGTACACCGTTACGACAAAATAAATTCAATACAAAAGGCGGGCGCATTTTCAATGCGCCCGCCTTCCTTTTTATTTTGCTTTTTTGCCGCGGATAAAATTGATTGCCACATATACGCCGACCAACAGCGCGACTGCGGCAAGCATAACCGCGTACATAACTCCGATACTCACGCTCTTATCAAAGAAATACAGGTTGCAATCGACGGAATCACTTATTCCCTTCACCACTTCGGCGGGAAAGCCGATATCGGTCATTTCCTTGAAAACTCCGCCCATCATATGGTTGCGCACGAGCGACGTGCCGTACGTTCCGGGGAGAAACATAACCGCGTTCCTGACCACCGCTCCGAACTGCGACAGCGGCATATACGCGCCGCAGATAAAGCCGTAGCCTGCCGACACGATTGTTCCCACCGCCGTTATCTGCCCCTGCGACGAGAGGAACGTATTGATTATTGCGGACAGCACCGTGCCGAACAGCGTTAAAATTACGACGTCCGAAAGAATGAGCATCACGTCGGCAAAGGTCAGAAACCAGCCAGTAATCGCAAGATATACAAAGCACAGCGCCGTCGCTATAAGGCATATTACCAACGTGCTTATCACTGTCGCGGCGTAATAGGCAAGCGCAAGCGTCGACTGCTTTACGGGCGACGTCAGAAGGTCGTCGCGCGCGCCGTTCACTTTGTCCTGCACCATTAAAAAGTTTGCGCAGAAAGCAACAGTCACGCACGAAACGGCAATCAGTGAAGAACAAAGCTCGCCTCCCACTAATCCCGAAATAATCTTGTCGCTGACTTCAAAACCTTCGGGAAGATTTTGCTTAAACGTGTCACGGTAGACGTTTGCCAAAAAGGTCGCAAACAGCACGAGCAATATAAGGGGCGTTATAAGCGAGGTGAACACCATGCCCTTGTCCTTTAAAAACAGCTTGATATTGCGCTTGGTTAAGTATAGAAATGTACTCATAAAGCTTCGCCTCCCGTAAGTTCCTTGCCCGTCACAGCCAAAAATACGTCGTCCATATTGCCCTTGAAAATCTCGAAATCGGTGAAGAGTTCGCGGTGCTCGGCTATAAGAGCAGCGGCGTGCGCGGTGTCGGGAACGCTAATGCGGACTGCCCCTCCCACCTCTCTGCACGGATAGCCGAGGGCGGTTAACTTAGCCGTATCCCCGCCGTAAACGTTGATATAGTCGTGGGTGTATGCGTTTTTGAGTTCGAGCGGAGTGCCCTCCGCAACCTTCTTGCCGCCGTCTAAAATGACGACGTAGTCCGCGTCCGCCGCCTCTTCCATATAGTGCGTCGTGAGGAAAACCGTCAGCCCCTCCCTTTCGCGCAAGTCGGAAACGACCTGCCATAAGAGCTTGCGGGTCTGCGGGTCAAGCCCCGTGGTCGGCTCGTCTAAAATGAGAATTTCGGGTTTATGTACGAGCGCGCGGGCAATATCTATGCGCCTTCTTTGCCCGCCCGAAAGCTTGCCGAGGGAGCGCTTCGAAAGGTCGGCAAAATGCAACAGCTCCGACAGCTCCTTAAACCGCGCCTTGAAATTGTCGCCCGTAATACCGTACAGAGCGGCACGGCTTTGCAGATTATCGTAGACCGTGAGGTGCTTGTCCAGTGCGCTGTTTTGAAAGACGACTCCGAGAGAGCTCTTTATTCTTGCGGGCGCACCGTCAGCGTCCGCGCCGTTTATGATAACGCTGCCACTGTCCTTCGATATCTTTCCGCACATTATGGAAATGGTCGTGCTCTTGCCCGCGCCGTTCACTCCCAAAAATGCGAACAGCTCTCCCTTGCGTACCGAAAAGCTTAAATCGCGCACGGCGTGCACGTCTTTATACGTCTTGTTCAGATTGCGAATTTCTATTATCTTTTCCGAATCCATCGCTCTCTTCCTCCTTTTTTTCGTTCTCGCGCTTGCGCCGTCTGAGCGCAGTATTTATATTCCCCGCCTCGACCGAAGTCTTTAAATAGGTGATGCCGAAAATGCTTGCGTCCACTATGAGTACCGTCGCGAAAAACAGGAAAAACCCGCCTATACCCCGCCACATGCCGATGAACCAGCCCGCCGTCGGCAACAGTATTTCAAGCAGAATACCGTGTATTATTATGCGTAAAAGCGTCTGGCGGGAGGTAAGCTCATTTTTCGACCAGAACACTAAAACGGGCAGGTCTGCAACGAGCGAGAAAATCATTATTTTCCAGAAATATTCGAGCTCTACATACGTGTCGCCGCTCGCAAGACACCAGAAAAAGCTTGCCATCATCGTTAAGCCGTAGATTAAAACGTAGTGAAAACAAAATGTTTTTAAAAGCTGCTTCAAATTCATTTCCGTCCCCCCTTATATCCCCATTATCCTTTTCAGCGAGGATACGTACTGCCGCGACACCGTTACCTTCTCGCCGTTATCCAGCGTCGCCGTAAACCTGCCGTACAGCGCGGGCGAAACGCATAATATCTTGTCCGCGTTTATAACCGTCGACTTGGTAGCACGGAAAAAGTGCGTGCCGTAGGTCAGCTCCTCAAATTCGTAAAGTTTGAGCTTACTTTCGTACACCTCGCTCTCGCAATAGAAAAACGAGTTATTGTCCACGACCTCGAAATAATAGATATCGCCGAGGGGTAGTTTGTAAATCTCGCCGTCCTTGACGGCGGTCACTCCGCCGATAACGGCATTCAACGTCCTTGCGGCGTAAGTTAAATCGTCAGTGATTTTGCTGCACCGCACGATTATAACTTCCTCTTCACCCTCTTTAACTTTTTCGTAAATAATACGCATGGCTATCTCCGCTTTTATAATACCATATTTCCCTTTGCCTGCGTATATAAAACGGTTAAGTTGCCGTTATTTGCTTTTAAGTTGCAATTGAAAGCGTGCGCAACGATTATCGTTGCGCACGCTTTTTCTTATTTTAATCACGCCATCATTTTTACTGCAAAATGCTTGCACCAATCTACAAATAGCCGCCAGAACGAGGGAAGGCCGTCCATCTTCCGCCACGCTTCTTCTTTAAGCTCGGCAAAAGTTTCAGCCGTAACGGAAAGCTCGCTGCCTATCGCCGTTGATTTGCCTAAGGCTATTCTTCCTACCGCGTAGTCGCCGATTGCCACTAAATTTCCGTTCGCATAACCGCCGACCGCGAACAGTCCCACCGAGCACCCGCCGCAGCTGAAAAGCCCCAATGCAAGTCCGCCGAAGGAAATCAAACCGATTGCCACTCCGCCGAAAGCGAGCAAGCCGAGGGCAATCCCCCCGAACGCAGCGCCGCCGAGCGCTATCTGTCCTAACGTGACAAGCCCCAAGCTTAAAAGCCCCAGCGAGAACACTCCCATCGAAAGAAGTCCGAGCGAAAATATGCCCGAGGAAATAAGTCCTATCGAAAAAAAGCCGTGCGCCCTTCTGCCAAAGCCGATATTTATGTGCACGAGAGGCATTCCCCAAACCTGCTTTTCGCTCTTATATTCGTAGCTCCATTTAAACGGATTAAAGCCGCTGTGCACTGCGTCCTTTTTCTCGGCGCCGTCACCTTGGTTGTACTTTATTAAGTAGTCAATCGAACAGCCGAACATTTCACTCAATTTTATCAGCGTATCCGTTTCGGGAAAAGCGAGGTCGCTCTCCCACCGCGAAACCGCCTGCCGAGTTACTCCCAGTTCGTCGGCAAACTGCTGCTGAGTAAGCCCCAGCTTTTTCCTGCCCTCGCTTATCTTTTCACCTGTAGTCATTTTTATTCTCCTTTCGTATTTAGCATACTCCGCCGCCGCGGTAAAGTCAATAAACGCGGCTTTGCACCGTGTAACTTTTGAATTGCTTTTTACGATTATCAATAAAAGCGCCCCGCGGGTAATCCCGCGGGGCGCTTTTTGTTTACGTCAAATCAGTTCCAGTTGCCAAGGAATTTGAGCTCCGCATAAGGGGCTTTCACCTTCTGAGCATTCTCGGAGTCGGTAAACAACGTCCATGCGTCGGTACTGAATCTCAATCTGTTCGTCCAGAACGCGGTGTAAACAACGTTGTTCGTGTCGAATCCGTTATCCGTACCGAAAGGCTCTGAACTTACGTCGAAGTTGGAGTTGTGATCTGCAAATCTTGCGTAGCATCTGGAAACTACCGCATCGCCGTTTGCAATATATCTGCCGACAATAGCCGAGCAGTTTTTAACTGCAAACTCGGAAGCTTCCGTCTTCTGCTGTGCATAGTATAACGTACCGTCGAAAATGCAATACGACATTCTCAGACGTCCGGTACCCTTATTGTGGCTGCCGAGTATGCCGCCCATATACGTTCTTGCATACATCGTTGCAATACTGTAACACGTCCTTATTTCCAGATAGTCTTTTGCGTTTCTGTCGTCCGCAGAGCCTACTATCGAGCCGACGTACTGTTCTGTTACCTTACCTATAACTGCGTCTACGTAGCAGTTTGATATATAGGTCTGCGTGCTGTCGAGCGCCGTACTTGCCTGTATGAAGCCGATAATACCCGCACTTCTTGCACCCGTAATGTCTATCTTGCGCGTGTAGTAGGTCGTGCCTTCCACATACTCGGTAGCTACCACGTAATCGTCGCCGACCTTGGTATAGTAGATATCCTTATCGAAATTCGTCGATACCGCGTTGTCACCGGTCGTAGGCGCTTGCTCGTATACAGCTTCGTTTACAAGCGAAACCTGTTCAACGTCCAGCGATCCGGTCATAGCCTGACCTACCAGACCGCCGACTCTTACCGTGCCTTCAACGTAGACGTTGCGAAGCTCAATATTATACAGATAGCCGCCGTAGGTTGTTGCGATGATACCCGTCTTTTCTTTGCCTGCTATCTTTATATCGTGGAACTTGATATTCTCGATCGTACCGCCTTCAAGCTTATAGATCATCGAACCCTGCTCGTTTGCGGCTTTATCTGCGGTTGCGTTAACTCTGAGTCCGCTTATCGCATGTCCCAAGCCGTTCAGAACGCCCTTGAAGGATACGCCCTTGCTGGTTACGTCGCCTACCCAGTCATTCTCGCCCGAAAGGTCAATATCGTCCGTGAGGAAATATATTGTAGACGAATTGTTATCGAGAAGCATTCCCTTGAACTCTGCGGCAGTTGATATATTCTGCGTAGTTACGGCAACTTCCTGCACTTCGGCCGTAACGTCGCCGTCTAAGTTGCAGAGCACGTAATAAATATAGTAAGACGTAGAGTTGTCGTTATTGAACTGGTATTTAATGTTGTCGTTGCGGAACTCGTAGCCCTTGCCGTTTTCGATGACATACGCAGAGGTAATATCCGTAATCTGGGTCGCACTCGAGTAAGCGTATAACTTACCGGTTGCGCTTGAAACCTCGCCGCCGATAGTGTAGCCGTTACGGTTAACGATAATCTGGGGTTCGCCTACAAAGTTGACGTTCGCCGACGAGCTTGCAACGTAAATGTTGTAGCTGTAGTTTTTAAACTGATCACCGAGCGTAACCGTTTTGGTGATATTGTAAACGCCCGCAACACTCGTAGTAAATTTACGGATCGGTGCGGGATAAGCTAACTTATCCGTGCCGTAATTAACTACCGTTTTAACATCGTAAGTTCCCTCCGCCAGAAGCTTGCCGTTATAATCAGCCGCGTTTCTTACGGACATCTTAGGCTCCGACACCTTTGCATACTGGTCGATAATAATTCTGCCGTCTTCAACACCTTCGAACACCGCATCGCCTATGGTTGGTACGTCCGCTTTAACGGTTATATTGAATTCCTTTGTCATTTTAGCCGACGAAAGCAAAGTACTTGTTAAAGTTGCCGTAAGCTTAACCGTTTTATCGGTAGCGCCGCGGTGCACGATTGCTCTCGAGTCGTGCGTACCCGAAGGGCTTAAAGTATTATTCGCTTCAATTGATATGACGCTCTCGTCGGAGGACTGCCACGAAATAGTTACGAGTCTCATTCCAACGATAAGGTCGAAATCCTGGAAAGTCGCGTTGACGTTCGTGTTGACGTCAAGTGTAGCAACCGCCGACTTCACAGCAGCGTCAATCTCGCCTTCCGCATTAGATGCGTTAAAATAGCTGTAATGCGTATAATCTTCCCAAGAAGTCTTGGTAAGATCCGCGCCGATTCTGTTATCGTCACCGAACAACGTGCTGTAATTCTTGATTTTAAGAATTTCGCCCATATTTATCGAGCCGTCTGTGTTACGGAAATCGGCGTGAACGGTTTTATTTCCCTTTCCGCTGAGATTGTAAACATATTCGGGATTTTCGACATCGCCCCAGGTTGAAGGCACCTTTTGGAAAATATCCGCATTAATTGCGTCTACTTTTTCGCCCTTCTGCGCGTACGCTTCGGCTCTCTGCGAAACGTCGACGCATGCTCCCACTTTGTTAGCCTTGCCGTTAGCCATATCGAAATAGGAATACTCGGCAGAGCCTCTGTATTCGTCGGCACCCACGGTTTTAAGTCCGTTGTTGACGGAAACTATGTTCGACATTAAGTTGTAGCTGTATGTCTGTCTTGCAAGGTTGATATTGCCGCTCTTGTTATCGTCTCTGACACCGTCACCTTTCAAAACAATCTCACCGAACGTCGAACCTGCTACGGTATCGTTTATAGCCGCTGAGTTGTTATACGCCGTTACGTTTTTAACGCTCAGAACGCCGGGGTTCGAGTTATCCGTTACGCCGTGCATACGGTTGTTGAAGGTTTGGCAGTTGTACAAGAATACGTCGCCTTCCATAACCGAGCCGCCAAGCTTGAAACCGTTGCCGTCGCCGTCGCGGGTTAAGTAACTGTTCGTATTGGGCTCGTCGAATGCATGATTATATTTGGGGAACTTAGCATTAAACGACGCCTGCGTTTCAGCCAAATAGCCGTTTTCGAACGCTACGCAGTTATAGATTATAACCGCACCTATGTTGCCGCTGTCCGTCTTTGCGAACAAGTCCCAGCCGTCGTCGGAGTTGCGGTAAGCAATACAGCCGTCGAAAATGTTGCCGTAGCCTACGGTAAGCTTTGCCGCAAATCCGTCGGCGTTCTCGCCGTACGTCTCGTTGTCGTAGTTGTTGTACGAAGTACAGTTTTTAATCAGGTTATAGCTGGGCCACTCGCCGATATCCGTATAATCGCCCTGGCTTCTGCCGAGCTGTAATCCAGTATCGCGATTGTCATAAAACTCGCAGTTTTCGATGACATTATAGCTGCCGCCGATATACATACCGTTATCGCCTGCACCGCGGATATCGACGCCCACCCAATGCCAGAAGTCACCGTCAAGCTGCACGCCTCTGTTATTACTGTCAAATACCATATCGTAAAACTCGATTACCGCCTCTTGACTGGGGTCTGCATTTTTTACGGTGATGTATTTGTCGTACTCGCCCTTCTTCATTATTCTTATTCTTGTGTCGTATTTGTAAACGCCGGGTAAAACGAGAACCGTATCACCGGGGCTTAAGGGCGAATTGTCGTTCGTAAGCAGATAAGCTAAATCGTAAGGTGCAGTCTGTGAGCCATCTCCTTCGTTAGTTCCCTCGGGTGAAACATACCATTCATGACCGCCCGAGTATTCCTGAATTTCATAATTGGTCTGCAACGTGTCGGCAAGCGCGTCGATAGAAGGCGCGTTATTGTTGATAAGCGCAGCTCCGACGCCACCGAGCATTATGGATGCCGAAAGCGTTGCCGCAATGAGCGCCGAGTTAAGTTTCTTACTCTTCATTCTTTTCATCTTAGTCTTCTCCCTCCGCGTCACTGTTGGTGTTGAGTATATCCGTCATTTTCAGACTCTCTATACGGGTATATCTGTTCGTGCCGATAAAGTCGCCGGCAGTCTGAACCTCTACGAACGTACAAATAGTATACGTGCCCGGTTTATCGATGTAGAAAGTAAGCGTCGAGCTGGTCGTTACCGAATAGATATTGTCGTTATCGTCCTTACCGATAGTCGTGCTGGCGGCAGAGTAATCCGCAGCTACGTATTCGCCGTCTTCACCTCTAATGGCAATCGACGAGTAGTTCGTACCGCCCGTAGACCTGCAACCGATAACCAACATACCAACGCCTTCGAAAGTTACGCTTAAAGTATCGCCCTTTATTTCGAGGCACTGGTTGCTGCCGCTGTTTCTGTACTGCGCTATGCCTCCGCTCAGAAGCGTAAGGAAGCTGTTGTCGTAGTTGTCATCACCAACCGTACCGCTGGCAAAATTGCTTTGGCTCAGTACTTGGTTATCCTTTGTGGAGTCAGCCAACGTTGCTTTTATACCGTTGTAACTGTACTGTTTGAAATTAACGTTGCTGCTGCCGTTGTTGGTGATCTTGTAGGTAACGTTTTCGGATACCGTTACAGGTACGCCCTTGCAGTCCAATTCGGTGTAAGTAACCGTTGCCTTCTTACCGTCGGCACCTGTCTCCTCAAACGTAGAGTAATTTCCGATTTCTACGTTCTTGTCTTTATAGTGACCTACCTGTTCGTTGTCTTTTAAATATACGTCCTTGGTTCTGCCGCTGGAATAAGTTACCTTGAAGTTCCAGGTATCCAGCATTTCGTCGAGACCCAATCCCTGCTCGGTCGTAAAGTTGCCTACGCGTTCGAAACCTTCAACCTTTTCCACAACGTATACGACAACGAACGACTCGTACACTTCGTCACCGATTTCCGCAGTCGCCCAGATGTTGTACGCGCCGCCGTCAACCGCCGAAAGATTGTCGAGCTGTACGTCGCCCTTATAATATTCCAATTCATACGAGGATTGTTTCAGCGTGATTTCGGTATTGTCCGCAGTAATTCCCGTTACACTGATATCGTTAACGGCAATGGCACGGGTCAACTTTGTCAGATCGTAATCCGTTTTCTTCTTGGTAACTTTGATACCCGTCAATTCCAAATCGTATTGACAGGTTGTGCAGTGATAATTATCGTCAAACGTGTGCTCGCCTTTCGAACCCTTTACGTCGTCGCCGCACGTAGCCTCGTGCCAATGCTCGACGGAATTGGATGTCCATTCACTGGCGAAATCGTGACTGTGACTTTTCTTGCAGCCGACTGCCGCGCCGCACGCAATAGCAGCCGCACTGACAAAAACCGCCGTAAGTACTAACTTCCACTTCTTCATTTTTTGCTGTTTTTTCCTCCCATTTTCCCGCCTGATACCGCAAAGCGGATTGTCCGCCGCGCAGAATTTCAGCTATAAATTATCATTACTATTTTAATACAAATCGCTTAAAGTGTCAAGATATATATGAAAATATATTTCGCAATTTGTAACTTCTTCACAAAAATATTCTATTCATTTTCCCGAAAAAAATCCCCCCTCTTAAAGCGAGGGGGAGGCGTGTTGCCTCAGCCAAGTCCTTTAATTGCTCGTAAGTTATACTAACCTACGTCTGCAAAGCGAAGCCCCGCGGCTGTTGCCGCGGGGCGCTCATTTTTATAATTGCTTTATTTCCGTATACGCCATTACGAACGGTCCCGTTCCCTTGGCGTCGTTTTCCACTACGGGTTCGGATATATAATACTCGTAAGAGCCGTCGCGGCGGCGGTTGGTTTCGGGTCCGAGCCCCGCCACAAGACAGATGCCGCCCAGATTGAGCTTGCCGTCAGTCGCCTTTAAATACTTATCGCAAATGCCGTTGAATACCTTCTCACCGACCTTTGCAAACCTCTTGTCCACATAGCCCAGACGCGCGCCCTTCATCATTGCGTAAGCAATCATTGCCGAGCCGGAAGTTTCGGCGTAGTTGCCTTCCCTTCCTATCTGGTCTACGACCTGCCAGAACATATTCGTTTCGGGGTCGATATACTGTTCAAGCCCCTCTATCGTCGTCTTGAATATTTCGCCGAGCACCTTCTTTGCCTCGGTCGCATCTTCGGGTAAATAAGAAAGAGTGTCTATAAGACCGACCGTGTACCAGCCTACCGAACGTAGCCAGAAGTTTTTGGATAAGCCCGTCTGCTTATCAGCCCAGAACGCCTGCTTGGAGCAGTCCCAGCCGTGATAATAAAGGCGCTTTTGCTTGTCGTACATATGGTCGAATACGCTCTTGAACTGCTTGACGATTTCGGAAAAATCGCCGTCGCCCGCTTCGGCAACGTAGCGCGTATAGAATACCTCCGACATATACATGCCGTCAAGCCAGACCTGATGGGGATAAATCGCCTTGTGCCAGAAGTTGCCGTACTCCGTGCGGGGCTGCTCGACTACCTGACGGTGTAACAGCGCGATAGCCTTTTTATACTTCTCTTTGCCCGTTAACTTGTACAAATCGAAAAGTATTCTGCCCTCGTTGAGGTTGTCGAGATTGTACGTTTCGAGATTGTAACCCCTTATCGTGCCGTCCTCGTATACGTAGTAATCGACGAATCGGTCGATAAAGTCAAGATATTTCTTGTCGCCCGTAAGATTATATATCGAGTAGAGCGACGTCATCATACAGCCGTCGATATAGTTCCAGGCGGGCTGCTTGCCCATCCTTATGTTCTCGATATTCCATATCGGAGCTTCGGGCTTGGTCTCTTCAATCAGTCTGTCTATGTATTTTTCGATAATTTCGTAATTCATGATATTTCCTTCCGTCAGATAACTGTCAGCTTTTTGCAGTTCTTGTTTATTATATTCTCGCCCTCGACGCCGCTGAACGTTACGTTTTTGAGCGTAACTTTTTCTACGTTGTCGATATACAATCCCTCTTTGCAGAATTCGCGCACGTGTTCGAGCATTGCGGGCTTGAACGGCTTCGCGTCCTCTTTAAACGAGAAGCTGACGTTTTCCAGCGTTACTTCCTTTACCGGCTGTTCGACAAGTCCGTCGAAATACGCGCACATACACTCGCACTCGGTGCATTCGATATCCTTGAACAGGAACTTGCCCATATACGGAGTATCGTCACCAATAGGGCGCTTTTCCCTCGACCATACGTACTCGGAATGACCGTCGGGGTCGCAGAAATAATACATATTTATAACAAGCGGCGTAATGACGTTTATCATTTTGATATTTTCGAATACTACGCCGTCGATTATGCAATTCTTACCCCTGCCGCGGCGCGACTTGATACGCAGTCCTCTGTCCGTGTGCTTGAATACGCACTGGCAGACGGTCAGATTTTTTACGCCGCCCGAAATTTCACTGCCCAGCACTATCGCGCCGTGACCGTCCTGAAAGAGGTCGTTGCGGATTGTGTGGTGATTAGCGGGAGTTTTATACTTCGAGCCAAGATACAGCTTGCCCGACTTGAGCGCCACGCAGTCGTCGCCGACCGAGAAAATGCAACCGACGATTTCAACGTTGTCGCAACTTTCGGGGTCAAGTCCGTCGGTATTGGGACCCGTATACGGATTCTGCACTCTTAAATCGTAAAAGCCGAGGTTCTTCGAGAAGAAGGGATGCAGGTTCCAGGCAGCCGAATTTTTGCACGTAACGCCGTGGAAAACTACGTTTTCACACTTATTCAACGTGACGAGGCGGGGTCTTGCAACCTCTCTGCCCTTAGGCGTAGCCCACCAGGTGGACTTGTCCGCGTTGCCGTTGATAGCGCCCTCGCCTACGATTTTAATATTCTTCTTTTTATAAGCCGATACGAACGACTGGAAGCAGGGATGGGGATTGCCCTCCCACGTTGCCAAAATTTCCTCGCCGTCCTCGGTTTCGATTTTAGCGGGCACGTAAGGATAATGCTCTTCGACGATATCGCCCAAAAGCTCGCCGCCCTTCTGAATTTCAATGGTTATGTCCGACGCGAGCACCACGGGGCGCGTATAATAACTGCCCTCGGGAATAATAACTCTGCCGCCCTTAGGACAGCTGTCGATTGCCCTCTGGATATAGAAGGTGTCCTCGGTAACGCCGTCGCCCTTTGCGCCGAGCTCTTTAACGTTGACCGTGCCGCTCTCTCTATCCGTGCGGAATTTGAGAGTAAAGTCGCCCAAAGTTGTACCAACGACGTACTCGGTATCGGGCGTAAGGTTGAAAAGCGAAAATACGTTGCTGTCCTTCTGCTCGCCTACCGTGTTGCCGTTAAGCTTGACGCAATACTTTTCGGGCGAATAGTACGGATTTTTATTTTGCAGTTCGAAGCACGCGGTCGTACTCGAAACAAAAAGTAATTTAAACATTTTCAGTCTCCTCTTTCTTGCGTTTGTTGCGCTTTACCAAATACACAATCAAATCCTTTATTCCGATAAACGCCATATCCGCAATAGTTGTGAATACGCCGAACAACAGCGGTTCTACGCCAACGTGTATCTTATTTGTTGTTCCCTTTATCAAGCCAATCAGCAAATTTAATCCTTCATAGCAATAATATACGGAAATGAGCACGACGACGTAGTAAATTATATTAGTAAAAAACGTCCAGAATTTTTTGAACGGAAACGGAAACATCATATATGCGTTATATTCTTTCCTATCCGATTCCATATATCTGAATATTGGATTTACCAGAACATCGACAACAATGCCCATCACAACGCCCGTTATTATGACCGTGTCAAGTGCGTCGGCAAACTGTATGCCGAACATTATAAAATAACAAACTGCACCGGCAAACCAAAATTTCACGAATAAAGCTTTCAGCCAGGTCGGAACACGCGAAAGCTTGTCTACCTTATAAGGGTCGAATTCTTTAGCCGCCTTTTTTTCGGACAGTTCCTGTTCGGTTACGCCTTCCTTTCCTATACAGTCTTCAACTTTATAGGAAACGGGCTCCTGACTTTCAACGTCCTCACCTTTAAGCGCGGCAACAAGCTCGTCAACCTTATCGACTTTCAGGTCGTAGTAGTTTTCGATTGTCGTCTCCCTGCTTTTTTCCTTCTTCTTTTTTGACATACCGGTCCTTTTAAAAATAACCGACAAAAAACTTTTGTCGGTTACTTTTTAAAACTGCAAATTCAGATTTAATCTTCCACGTCAATCACTTCTTTGATTTCAGTAGACTCGACTACTTTTCGTGTGTTAATCTTATTAATCAACTTCTTATACAGCGGCAACGTCGCAAGAAGCAATGCATCTATGCCAACAAGCACTATATGCGCGATAGCCAATGTAAGCGACTGCTCCATATAAGGATGCATAGCGAAGTCATTAGGTAAATATCCCGCACCGCCGTCTGCCTGAGAGGCGTGAAGATATTTATCCATTTCGACGTAATATAATACGTCGCAGGTTATCAGTATAGCCATAAACACGAACAGCAACACTATAAACACAATGTTAGCTTTTTTGCGTTTGGGGAATGCACTACCGAACAGCGCGATTATAAGTACCGATACCAACGTATTCACGAATACGACCAATCCGCACCATTCAACCGCATTATTTTTATCGATATTACGCGAAAAAGTGAACAGCCAGATTAACCAAAGAGCAGTCGTAACAAATAATGCAAACAATACGATGGACTGAGGACTCCTCTTGAGCGCGACTATCCTTTTACGGAACCATTCCTTAACGGCAGCCAATACCTTTTTACCAACCGAAGGCTTTTGCTCTTCAACCGAATTTCCCTGTTCTTCGACGGTGACGGCTTCATTCTGCTCTTCGGCAGGTTTTACCTGTTCCTCGACGACAGCTTCGTTCTGCTCTTCGGCTTTAACGACTTCCGTCTGATTCTCGTTATCGGCTGCTTCGGGTTCTACCGAAACGTTCTCGATATCTGCCATAACTCCCTCCTTATACTATCTTCTTGCCGTATTCAACAACAGTCTCTTCGCCCTTTTCGTTTACCGATGTTACGGGCTTTTCGAAGAAGTGCATCTTTTCGGCATCGAAACCGAGTTTAATTTCGTCGCCGTATTTGTAATTGCACCATTCGGCAAATTTGCAAACGACAATCTTCTTATTGCCGATCTTTCCGTGAACCAACGTATTCATACCGAGATTTTCGTTGTTCGTCACAACGAAAGGCACGCTTCCGTTACGCTCAATATTTTCGGGTCTTACGCCGAGTACGACTTCCTTACCCTCGTAATCTTTAAGCGTGTCCTGCTGTGCGGCAGACAAGGGATAATCAAACAATTCACTCTTGAAATGTCCGCCCTCGACAACGCCGTTGAACATATTCATAGGAGGAAGTCCGATGAACGTCGCAACGAAAGTATTTGCAGGGTTCTCGTACAAATCGATAGGTTTACCGATTTGCTGAACGTGACCCATAGACATACATACGATTCTGTCTGCAAGCGTAAGCGCCTCGGTCTGGTCGTGAGTTACGTACATCATCGTAGCATTCAGCTTTTTATGAAGCAGTATAAGTTCACGTCTCATCGAACCACGGAGCTTTGCGTCGAGGTTGGATAAAGGTTCGTCAAAAAGGAACAGCTTGGGGTTACGAACGATAGCACGTCCGATAGCGACACGCTGGCGCTGACCGCCGGAAAGCTGCTTGGGCTTTTTGTTGAGCTGAGTTTTCAAGTCGAGAATCTCAGCCGCAGCCATAACCTTTCTGTGAATAACCTCTTTGTTTTCTTTACGAAGCGTAAGCGAGAACGCCATGTTTTCGTAAATAGTCATATGTCCGTACAGAGCGTAGTTCTGGAAAACCATCGCTATATCTCTGTCCTTGGGCGGGAGACGCGTACAATCCTTACCGTCGATAATAAGCTCGCCCTTGGTGATGTCTTCAAGACCCGCGACCATTCTGAGCGTCGTGGACTTGCCGCAACCGGAAGGTCCTACCAAAACGATGAACTCACCGTCTGCGATGTCAAGATTGAAATCCCAAACAGCCTGAACGCCACCGTCGTAAATTTTATCCAAATGTCTGATGTTAACTTCGGGCATTATTGAACCTCCTTCGCCTCGGGCTGAGCTTCAACCTGCTTGTTTGCAGCGTTTGCCTCGTCAGCCGCATCAAGCTCGGCAAGTACTTTGTCCATATCAACTTCGCCGGATTCAACGGCTTTTACGTGCTTTTCAAGCTGAACGCAGCGCAAATAGCTCAATACCGCCGAAGCTACAAAGCAAGCTGCCGAAGCTACAAGATAGACTAATAAGAAAGTAAATTCTGTTTCGTTTACTCCCTTAGTCGTAGGCTCTAAACCGAAATAGTTTACGTTAAGTATTTTTTCCTTTAAGCCGTAGAGCGGCAACCAGAAGATTTTACCGATTTGAACAGCGGCAAGTACCAGTAAAACTATACAGAACTTTTTGTTGTAGCCCTTCACGCCTTCCGACGAAAGGAAACTTACTAACAGAATAATCAGAGTTAAAATAACCGATATGCCTATATCGATAGAACAGAATTTCGTATACGACAAGCCGTCGCTTTCCAGCGCCGCCTTTATTCCGTATATCAACATAAAGTAAAGGCATTCGAATACCAAACCGAGCAACGCAAGGTTCGCGCCCAGTTTGTTCTTTTTATAACGGTCAAGGTCGGCTCTTACAAGCTTGTTAGACGTAGCTTTTTTCATATCACGCAACCTCCCCAACTAACCCTGAAGCGAGAAGTTCTTTTTCTCCCTTCATGAGCTTTATTTTCCAGATTAAATTTAAAGTCCATGCGGCTGCGTTTGCCAAAACAAGCAAGAAAACCACTATCCCGAGTATAAACATTGCGGGAGACTTGGAAACGTCCTTGTAAGGCTGCTTACCGTCGGTAGCTTTAAGAGCATCGATAAGGGATGTTAAAGCATTCCAGTCCAAGCCGTAGAACTTTGCCATTAAAATTGCGATAAAGATTATTCCGAATATCGCAACGATAACGCTCATAGCTATATTCAAGCCTATTGCAACGTAATTTGTTATGTAGTAATTACGGCGCTTATTCGATGCCGTTATAAACAGAATTGCTACAATGCAGATATAAACTATTGCCATAATTACGAGCGCAGAAACAAAAGTCTGTGCGGGGTCGCAGAAGCTGTCGGAACCGCCGTACTCATATCTCATACTCTCCCAATTGTTATAGAACATTATATCAGACAAATTACCCGAATTGAATATCAGCGCATAAACGAAAACCAACGCCGCAATAATCAGCGAAACGAGCGCTAATATCTTTTGAAATTTGATTTGAGTTTTCATTTCTATTCCCCAAAAATTTTGTTACCTGCCCGCCCTTTGACGGGCAGGTAACCTTTAATTAGTTGAAACAATTCTCCGCAGATAAATCTGCGTTAAAGCATACGCTTAAATTAGTCTAACTCGTAACCGAGGTTGTACTGCTTGTTTATAGCGTACCAGCCGTTCTCCATGATACCGACTCTGTTCTGGAAGTTACTGCTATTAATAAGAGTAACGATTTTTGCGCCGGTGTTATAGGTCTTATAGTTGCCGAGGGACTCCTGACCGCAAACGTTTGCAGACGAGCCGAGACCGTAGTAAAGGATATCGATTAAGATATTGGTGGTCTGGTTGGTCTTGGAGTTGTTGTAGAAGTACGTACCAGAAATCTTCGTCTGGTTGGAATCCTTCAGAATCTGCTGTTCGTTCGCCGTCATAGGAAGCGCCGTGGGAGTAATGAGATACCAAGGGCTCTCGTTTTCGTCAAGCGTAAGCTTAACGTGCTTTAACGTACCGTTGAGCAACGCCTTGGTTACGGTAGCAGCACCGTTAATGCCGGCAGTTGCGGTAGCCTGATACTCGAAGCCCTGATTCTTATTACCGATAGGCAACGTAGAACCGATGACGTAACGCGCATAGTTGGTGTAGTTATCTTTCGCACTGATAAGGATGTTATTGCCAGTACCGCCGCCGGTCTTGATGGAAACTGTAACAGGCACTTCTTGACCTTGTTGATTAGTGGTATAGCCGGTTATAACTTCAGTACTATTGCCATGATAGAAAGATGCATTCAAATCGGTAAGAACGGGAATCTGAGTACCGTTATATGCCAAACCTGTATAAACTTTTTCGTTATAGATGAAGTACTGACCCTTGTATTCCTTCTTTACCGAATACTGTGCAGGCGCATAATTGGTTGCATCGGCAAGCTTAACGCCCACTTCGGCAGGAGTTTTATCGGTAACTTCATTCGCATACCACCAGCCGTCGGCATCCTCGGTGTTGCCCTTTACGGACTGAGGTCCGTAGGACATAAGCAACTGACCGTCGGTCGAGAAGAAGTAGTCGATGAATGCAAGTACCGCGGAAAGCTTATCGGTATTACCCGTAATCGACTTGGGTACGCAGAAGCCGGTATTCTTAACCGAACGCCAGCTTTCGGTGAATCTCATAATGTCGGTGTGGTCGCCGTCGCCGTCGACGTCCCACTTGGAAACAGCGTTTACAATGGGTCCGAAGTTATACTTCGTATCGGCCAAACCCATACCTTTCAAAGTCTGAGTCTGAACGTAGTCGTGAAGCATAAACGTCTGTACGCCCGAATTGTCCGTCGCAATGGTGGTCGCCGAATAAGTAACGGTAGAAAGCAAGTTACCTTGTGTATCAGCCTGCAACTTACCATCCTCATCGTAATAGCCGTCTTTTTCAACGCCGTCTTCAGTCTTAGTCTTTAACACATAACCGTACTCGCCACCTTCGGATTTGGGCTTGGTCAAAACATCTATTTCTACCTTAGTATATTTCGCAGTCATATCGTTAGTACCGATATAGACGAGACCTTCCTTGGTAAGAGAGTTGAAGTTGTTGAGGATGTCATAGGTGCTTGCATCCCCACGCGCGTCCTGAATCTGACCGTTTGCATCGAAGTAGGTGTATTCGTAACGGGACTCGAGACCGCGGACGCCGTAAAGCTCGCCTGCGAGAGCCATAAGGTCTACACGCCTCTGGGTAGTCTGCTGACGACCTGCAATTGCGAAAACGTCTTCAACGTCAGACTTGCTGTTACTGAGAGCGGTCGCGCTGCAAACAACGCAACGGGACATCGCAACCAAAAGGTCAACGTCCCAGCCTGCGGATGCAGAAAGGAACACGTCGGAAAGCTTGGTGTAGAACTGAGCGCCCGCTTCGGTCTGATATGCAACCTTAATGTATTCCTGAAGAACCTTTGCAAGCTTTCCGCCGGATACTTCACCCTGCGTAGTATTAATTATAAAGTTCTGTATATCAACGATGTTGCCGCTTGTGCTGTCGGCGGGATAAGCCGTGCCGCCCGTCGCGTCGGAAATAGCCGTAGCAAGAGCAGACGTGCCGGTAGCCGCTTCTAACGCCGCTCCGTAGTTAACTTTAAGCTTAACGGTACCGATTACGCCGTTAGCGTCGGCAGTTCCGTTAGGGTCGGTCGTGTCTACCGTGTAAGAACCGTCAGTTCCCATATAAGCCGTTGCGGAAGATGCGTTAGATACGATAGCGCCGTAGTCAGCCTTAGCCTTCTTAGCATCTGCCTGTTCCTTGAACGTGCCGGTGTACGTAGCTAACTTGGTATCGTTGCCGTCGAGGATTTCCTTTACCCAGTTATGGTTAACCATCGAATATTTTTCAATATCGTCGTTGCCGTCGAAGTAAGGAGCAGCATACATACCGCCCTTATAGTCGCCGGTAAGCGAGTACTTAGTTACGGGGTTCGCATCGAGGAACGCCTTGTAATTAGGCATATATTCGAGATAGTCCGTAAGGTTGAGGAATGAACCGGAGTTTTTGTTGATTTCTTCCAAAGAACCCGTGATTACGTCGTAATCGGAAAGGTTATTGTTCTTTATGGGAGTTGAAACCTGATCGCCCGAACCGAGGTTCTGGAACGAATCGTTAAGTTTTAAAGCAGAGGTCGTGCTGAGCTGAGTCTGTAAAGCTGCCCATGCAGGTTTTAAAGCGCCTGCGCCATACTGCTTGCCGTCGGGCATATAAGTATTACCGGAAAGATCGGACGAAGTGTAAGAAATGCCCTGCTGCTTCGTGTTCGAGTTACCTACGTTCAGATTTAACTGAGTATTCGCAGCCCAGGTAAGCTTGCCGCTTTCGTCCAACTTGGGCTTAACGACGCTGTCGCCGCCGTTATCTCCGCCGCCGCCGCAACCGAACATACCGAACGCCATTGTTCCTGCCATTACTACGGCAACCGCAGCGCTGGCAATTTTGAGTTTCTTGTTCATTTATTTTTCTCCTTAATTTATTTTTTGTTTTATAATGCAGGCTTTGCCTGTATCAATCTGATTATTATTCCTTTACGCCGCCCATATTTACGCCCTTGGCGAAATACTTCTGAATGAAAGGATATATGCACAAAATAGGAATAACCGCGCAGATAACCATTGCATACACAACGGAAAGAGCCGACAAATCTTTGGTACTGTAACCGCCGCGGATAACCTCTTCCCACGACGCATATTCCTCGTGAGGTTTGACAAGCTCGGAAGATTTATCGATAAAGTCTCGGATATAAACCTGTACAGGCCACGAGTAATTCTGCTGTTTCATCATTCTCATTGCCCAGAAATAGCCGTTCCAACGCGAAATCGCAAAGAACAGTGCAACCGTAGCAATAGTAGCTTTACTCATAGGAATGTAAACTTTCCAAAGAATCTGCATTTCCGTAGCGCCGTCGATTCTTGCAGCCTCCTCTATCTCAGCGGGAACGCCCTCGAAAGAGTTTCTTAACAGAATTACGTTGGTCGCGTTCATACCCATCGCAATGATAACCAGCCACTTTTCGTCGATTTCCGTCCAGGGCTTGCCTGCGATTGCAGCCATTATGTTACCGGTAGTCTGATAGTTTAAGAACTGAGGAACGATACCTGCGGAGAACCACATCGTGAATACGAGGAAGAAGTTCCAAGCATGTCTGCCCATCAAACGCTTCTTGGAGAGCGCGTATGCGCCCATAAGCGTATAAACCATACACCAGATGGTACCCACGACCGCCATAAACAACGTGTTGGCGTAGCTTATCCAGTATTTGTTGTCAGTGAAAACGTATTTGTAAGCTATACTTTGGAATTCGACCGGTATAATAACCACCTTGCCGCTTTCAACCGCGTTTGCCGAGCTGAACGAACAGCTAAGCGCATATATGAAGGGATACACGCACAACAACGCGAAAACTATCAAAAATACGTACGCAACAATTTTGAATATCAGTTCCGATACTTCTATTTTTCTTTTCATTGTAACCGTTCCCCCTTAGTACAGCGATACGCCGCTTGCCTTCTTGGCAACAGTGTTTGCGCCTATAACCAGAATCATACCGATCAGGTTATTGACCATTTCCGCCGCTATGCCGAGTGCCGTACTACCACCCGACTCGCTCCAACGGTTGGAAAGTGTCGCAACTATATCCGCCGACTCGTAGTTGGAAGTGTTGGACATAAGATATACCTTTTCATATCCGACCGACAACAGCGTGCCGACTTTCATTATAAGCATTATTACGACTGTGGATAAAATCGAAGGAATTACGACGTAACGCATCTGTTGCATCTTGCTTGCGCCGTCTATCTGCGCCGCCTCGTAAGACGTGGGAGAAACCGCAATTACCGCCGCGAAGAACACTATTGAGTCGTAGCCGCCGTGCTCCCAGATGCCGACAATCTGATAAATCGCTCTGAAATATCTGTCCGAGAACACCAAGCCGTAAGGAGACGTAGCTGCATCGTGCAACGCACCGGAGGGCGATATCGCCATCAACAGCTTAGATACTATACCCGTTCCCATTGTACCGCCGCGGAAAAGAACGATCGTCAACGCGGTGATAATAACGGTGGACATGAACTTAGGCAGGTACACACATACCTGCATAATGCTTCTTGCTATGTTGGACTTTACTTCGTTAAAGAAAAGCGCCAGAATTATAGGGAACGGGAAGCCGAACAATAATCCGTAGAACGCGATTATGAACGTGTTCCTGAACGCACGCCAGAACTCGTTTGCCTGACCTCCGAAGAATAACTCTTTAAAGTTCGTCAGACCGTACCATACCTGATCTTCTACCTTGGTCGCACTTGCAGGGTTCTTAAAAGCCGCAAGCAACTGGTACATCGGCAAATAACGCCAAAGCAAATATACCACTACCATGGGAACAAGCATTAAATACAAACGCCAGTCCTTTAAGATGGTAATTCCGGTGGTCTTCCAGTGGTTCCTCTCTGTTTCGTCCCTTACTTTCTGCTCCTGCGACATGCTGTATGTGCCTGTCGCTTCGTCATATTCAAGGAAATCGTCACATTTGAGCTTGAACATTGTTTTCCCTCCCAATATCATTAAATATATATGAGTATATTTTTAATCGTATAAATCGTTTTCGCGGTTTAAAATACTCAGCGATTCCTCGTCGATTTCCACGGGTTCGTCGCCGAACGCATCCCGACGCATTCTGTCGCGGCGCTCTTTATCAATCCGCTTTAAATAGCTCTTCTGGTCTTCGAACATTCCGTCCAGCCGCCGCAGAACCAAAATCACCACTACCGACATTACCAGCGACAGCATATCGGCTATTGCAAACCCCGCAAAGCCCGACCACGCGGTCAAACCGCTTATCGGAGAAATAGCGTATGTAATCGCAAAGACTACCGACCTGCCGAGATAGATACTCAGCCAACCGCCGATGGCGAACAGCGCCGAGCTCCACCACCGAGCCCTTATCTTATCCTTGCCTATAAATTTTATCGGGATAAGCATGAGCGCTATAAACGCATTTCCTATAATATATGTTGCATACTGCAAGCCAGACGCCGAACCGGACAACACACAGCTCAACAGTCCGCAACACGCTGAGTAGATTATGCCTTGCCAGCCCCACCTCATCATTACCGTCAGTACTATCGGTACGAGCAACGAGAAAGTGTACGTCGCCGCGGAAGGAAACCATTTCCCCGCATAAAACGTAAGTATTTCGGCTACCGCTAATATCAATGCGAAAACGAATAAGTCCGTCGTCCTATATTGATTAACAGATATCAGTCTTGAACCGTTTTTTCGCATAGTTTATCGTTTCGCACAAAAAATACAAAGCATAATGTTACATTATCACATTTAGCTTAATCATTATAACACGCACAAATTTAAAAATCAATACTTTTTTTAATTGTTTCACAAAAAAAATTATGCTACAATATTGCCGTTAAAAGGAGCTCCCTCTTATGGATATTCTGAACGTCGCGCCGAATGACAATTTGACCGATATCTTGTCAAAAATTACTCAACCGACCACAATATATCTTAAAAAAGGCGTTTATCACACCAAACTCGTCATTGCCGCCGACGACGTCACTCTGATTGGCGAAGACCGTGAAACAACGGTTATCGCCTACGACGATTACGCAAGAAAACCCCACTGCGACGGCAGAGAGTACAACACTTTCCGCACTTTCACCGTGTGTGTAACGGGTGAAAGAGTCGTGATAGACAACCTTACGATAGCCAACACAAACACCTCGCCCGAAACTCAGGGACAGTGCGTCGCTCTGTCGGTAAACGCAAAGACGTTCCGCGCGAAAAACTGCGATTTAAAGTCCACGCAGGATACCCTTTTCACCGCTCCATTCCCCGACGACCTCGTTATAAGATATTCGGGACTGACCGACGACCCCACATATTACGACGGATTTATTCCGCGCGAGCAGTTATATATGGAGGGCGGGGCTTTCCATTATTTCGAAAACTGCCGCGTTTACGGCACGGTCGATTTCGTGTTCGGCGGTGCGGCGGCTTTATTCGAAAACTGCGAGTTTATTTCGCTTAAAGAAAAGCGCGGTATCGGATTTGTCGCAGCCCCCTGCCATTCGCTCAGACAAGAGCTCGGGTATCTGTTTTACAAGTGCAAATTCGCAAACGGCGGCGCAGACAACGGCAGCGTGTACCTTGCAAGACCTTGGCGCGATTTCGGCAAGTGTGTATTTTTAGACTGCTCGTTAGACAGCCATATTTCGCCCCTGCTCTTCGACAAGTGGAACGACACCTACCGCGACAAAACGGCGAGGTTTTCATTCTGCAACTTGAAGGGCGGAAATCTTGCTCCCGTGACTTGGGCGCGCGAAATCACTACCGAACGCGCAAATGAAATTATAAATGGTTTTACGGCACTGAAAAAGAAGTATTTTGACAAATAATAATATATTATGAAATAAGCCCCGCGGCGATTTCGCCGCGGGGCTTTATTATTTTCACAAATTAAAATCCGAAATATTCCTGCGCGTTGTTGTAGCAAACGTCCTCGACGATTT
>CAMWWH010000006.1 GCA_947177975.1 uncultured Clostridia bacterium
AAGCTCGCAAAACAGCGCCTCGGAGGAAACTCCCGAAAGCTTGTCCGCAATATAAATATTCTCGTCCTCAAAAATAACGCTGTGCGAGGGCTTTGCCTCCTGAGCGGGCGTGGTGTAATAGACGACCTCGTCACCCGCCGACACCGCACAGTTTGCGCGCTGTTTAACTCCGTTGACGCGTATATCGCCCTTCTTTAACAGAACGGTATACGCGAAACTGCCCTGCGGGTAGGTCGCGTCGGTGAAGTCCTTTAACGTTGAGTTTTCTTTAACCGTAAATTTTTTCATGCTGCAAGTGATATCGTCGCAATCATCGAAAGCGACATTATAAAGTTAGTCAGATACGCTGCTACGAACGCGAACGCGAGCTGTGCGAGGTTGTACAGCACCGTGCGCTTGAAACCTATTTCCCTTACCGACGCGCCGAATGCTGATATGCACGCGGGGCAACAGAGGAAGAATACGCAGAGCGCGAAGCTCGGAGCCCAGCTCAGCGCCAGTCCCTCGGGAATGAGCATTGCCACGGTTGCCGCGATGTTTTCCTTTGCGGCGAAACCCGTGAGCGCCGCGTACGCAAGCCTCCAGTCCTTAACGCCCATGGGATAAAACAGATAGCTTACCGCGCGGGATATTATACCGAGTATACTCTCTTCTGGAGCGCAGAAGCCCTGCGTGAACGACATATGCGATAAAAGCCAGCTGACCGTGCAGAACGCGAACACGTAGGTCGTTACCTTGATTATAAACGATTTGACCTGAAAATACAACTTTTTTGCGGTCGTAGAAAGCGGGGGAAAACTTATCGGAGTTACCTCGGATATCAGCCCCTCGCCCTTGCCCTTTAAGATTGCCGAAACTGCTATTGCGAGTGCAATGCCCGCAAAATACAGCACGCAGATTGCGGGGAACGGATTTTTAAAAAGCGGCGAGAGAAAGGTTAAAAAAACGGGCATCTTTGCGCCGCACGGTATGAACGGCAGAACGGCTATAGTCTTTCGGCGCGCACCCTCCTCCGCATATCCTCGCGTTGTGGCAATTGCTGCGGCGGTACAGCCGAAGCCCGAAATCAGAGAGAAAGCCGCTCTGCCCGAAAGCCCCGCCTTTTCGAAAAGTCCGTCGGTTACGAAAGTGAGCGCGGAGGAAATTCCGCTCTCGTCTAAAAGTATTAAAACGATATACAGAATTGTAATTTGCGGAATGAATGAAAGCACTCCGCCCACGCCGCCGATTACGCCCTCGACGACGAACGATGACAGAAACGGATTTGATATTGCCGAGCCTAACGCACCGCCGAGCTTACCGCATATCAATTCCTCGGTCAAGTCCTTCAACAGTGCGCCTATCATCATTGGATGAAATGTTATAAAAAAGGTCAAGGTCAGCGCGGCGACGAAGAAAAACAGAGCGAAAAACTTGTTATAAAACAGCTTTTCCAACCTTGAAATGCCTGAATTACCCCCGTAATATGCCTCAACGAACGGAATTTCGGGGAATTTTTCGGGTTTGATAAACGCACTCTCTTCTACCGCTCTTTTGAGCTGTTTCGCAGGGCAGGTCAGAACGGGAACGCCCAAAATTTTCGAAAGCTTTTCCGCGTCCAACCGACCGCCGCGCCGCTTTAAAAGGTCGAGTTTTGTTACGTAGACGACCGTGTTTTTATTGAGTGAAATCAGCCGTCTTGTCAGATTTAAAGAGTTTTCGAGCGTGGTTGCGTCGACCACGTTTATAATAATATCGGCTGTTTTGCACGCATCGGCGGCGCTGTCCTCCTCCATTGTGTAGGAGTTGAAGGAGTACATACCGGGCACGTCCGTGTAGGTAATTCCGCCGACGGTCTTACTTGCGGGCGATGTGGTTACCCCGTGGAAATTACCAGTCTTTAAACGGCTTTTTGTGAGAGAATTGAAAAGCGTGGTTTTGCCCGCGTTGGGATTGCCCGCAAGCACGACGTTGAGTTTTGCGGTCTGTTCGTTTGCCTTTGCGCGTGCGAGTGACTTTATCATACTTCCACCTCGATACGCTGTGCAACCGACTTACGGATTGCCAGACGGTTGTAACCTATTGTTATAAGCACGCTGCCGCGGAACAGAGAAAAGGCTACTGCCGTCACCTTCTGTCCGCGCTTAACGCCGAGTGAAGCGAGCCTCTCGCCCGCCGCTCCGTCCACCGCCACAGTCTTAACTATCCCGCTTTCACCATTTTTCAAATCAAAAACGCTCATAGAATAACCTATGAGCGTTGGTTGAATTTAATGAAAATTTTTAAAATCGAAAAGCGGGCGCAAATGCACCCGCCCCGATAACGCTCCGTTTTTATAAATCCGATTACAGCTCTATAACAGTAACTCCCGAATTGTGCCTGTCAAATAAATTCTCAAGTCCTTTATATCTTCGCTTTAATTCCAACGATTTGAAATTGAATATTGAAAAGTCCTCTCCGTTTATCACATTTTTAATTCGTCCATTGCGAACCTGTGCAGAGAAATACCGTCTTAACTCTTTGCGAATTATTCCGCCGTTCCCCGTACTACCGTGTCCGTGAATAACGTACATACAACCGCCATTTCTGGAAATCATCCGTTCAATCGCCAACTTAATAAAATAAACAGCCTCCTTAACCGAAGGATAACCATCCTCCACTAAGTAATAGTATGCTTGCTTTCTATTATCCATAGAAACCTCCGTTTTGTAATTATTTACACAACGTTAATTTCAGCTTTATGAAATTAAAAACACACATCATCAACCGAAGCGCAGACGGCAAATTAAATTGTTTTTTAGTATTATAATTTTATATCAAACGACCGATTTCGTTAATTATCTGAGCATCACTTTTGGTAAACCTATAATTCTCGTTACCGGATTTCGAGCTCACGTAATTAAGTAAATAGCTTGTATTGTTGGTTCTTAAAGTCTGTTGACAAGCTGCAATAAATTCTTCCTTATAGTCCGTTTGTGCCCATTTAACGTATCTGAATACCGGACCGCCGGGGAAAAATCTTAAAGGCGCCATAGGACCGACTTGTCCTATTGCTTCGTTTTCGGAAACGATAATCATTTCAAATGCAAGTGCAAATTCCTCGGCACACAAAATAACCTTAAATAAAAAGGTTAAAACGGTATTATTTACGTAGCCGCAGTTAGAAAATATATCGAGATATATTTCAACCGCCTTGTCGTAGTTACCCGACCTTTTATATGAAACCGCTTCTTGAATTTGAGGTTCTAATGACGGTGAATAATTAGACACCGCGTCAACTTTTATCTTTCTTTGCTTTATATTCAGTACCAAGTCTTTTACTTTTTCTTTAATTAAAGCATCCATTGTAATTTCTTGTTTGCACCTCGTATTCTTTTTTCAAACACAACACCATTTTCAGTTTCTCAAACACCAACACTATCTTCCGATTAAAAACACAAATACACAACACTACAAGAAACTGTACTAATTGTATTATCCTAATTCGGTTTTGTCAACAATTTTTTTCGTTTTGAAATTAGTCTCAATTTGTCTTTACTTTTTAAAGACAAATTGAGACTAAATCACGGAAAATCATAGATTTATGTAAATAATACGCCCCGCGGTAGAAGCTGCGGGGCTGTTTATTGTTTATTCTATTTATCTTACAAGCGTTAAGGTTGCCTTTTCGCCGTTGATTGAAAGCTCTTTTGTAAAGCCGTCGTGCGTGCCCTCTGCTACCTTTTCGGCGAGCACCGACTTTGCAAACGCACCCGCACGCAGGATTTTGCCTACCCTGCCCTCGGCGGTGAAGTAGATTTCAATGCGGTCGGTGACCTCGAAGCCCGCCTCTTTGCGCATATTCTGTATCTTGGATACAAGCTCGCGCTCGACGCCCTCGTCAATCAGCTCTTCGGTGAGCGCAGTATCCAGAGCAACCGTTATGCCATTGTCCGCCGCCGCAACGTAGCCCTTTGCACTCTCGGTTAAAATCTGCAAATCCTCTTCGAGCAAAGTCACTTCCAAGTCGGGCAGTTCGTACGTACCGCCGTTCTTTACCGCCGCAACCACCTCTTCGGCGTTGCAGTTTGCCAAGAACTGCGAGATTGCGCCAAGCTTTTTGCCGTACTTGGGTCCTAAAGTCTTTAACTGCGGCTTCAATTTATAGCTGATATACTTGCCCGCGTCATCCGCCTCCGTCAGTTTTTTGACGTTGAGCTCGTCTAAAATTATCGCCTTTTCCTCGTCCGACAGCGCAAGGTTGCGCGCCGTTACCACTACCATTTCCGCAAGCGGCTGACGGTTCTTTAAATTGCCCGCGTTTCTCGCCGCTCTGCCGAGAACTACTATGTCGGTAACTCCGTCCATTGCCCTTTCAAGCTCGGTGTCAATCATTTTCTCGTCCGCGACGGGGAATGAACACAGGTGCACCGACTTAGGCTCGCCCGCAAAGAACGACGGCACTAAATTCTGATAAATCATCTCGGAAATGAACGGCGTATAAGGTGCGGAAATCTTCGCAAGCGTTACAAGGCAGGTATAGAGCGTTGCGTAAGCCGCCGCCTTGTCGTCGGTCATTTCACTGCCCCAGTAGCGTTCTCTGCCGCGGCGGATATACCAGTTGGACAGAAGGTCGCAGAAGTCGCCCATTGCACGCGAACTGTCGGTTATTTCGTACTTAGCCAAATGCTCGTCGACAAGCTTTACAAGGCTGTTGAGCTTGGATAAAATCCACTTATCCATTAAGGTGAGTTTGCTTTTCTTTAAATCGTACTTTGACGGGTCGAACTTGTCGATATCGGCGTACAGCGTGAAGAATGCGTACGCGTTCCACAGCGTGCCGATATACTTGCGCTGACATTCGGACACCGCCTCCTCGTAGAAGCGCGAGGGAAGCCAAGGCGCACTGCCCGTATAGAAATACCAGCGCACCGCGTCCGCACCCTGCTTGTCGAGTATCGTCCAGGGGTCGACGACGTTGCCCTTGTGCTTGGACATCTTTATGCCGTTTTTATCGTTTACGTGCCCTAAAACTATGCAGTTTTTGAAGGGCGCTTTGCCGAACAAAATCGTGTTGATTACAAGCAGTGTATAGAACCAGCCGCGGGTCTGGTCGACCGCCTCGGAGATGAAGTCTGCGGGGAAGGTCTTGTCGAACGTTTCCTTGTTCTCAAACGGATAGTGATACTGCGCGAACGGCATCGAACCGCTGTCGAACCAGCAGTCGATAACCTCCGCTGTCCTTGCCATCTTGCCGCCGCACTTGGGGCATTTGCAGGTCAAGCCGTCGAGGTACGGGCGGTGAAGCTCGATATCCTTGTCTGCGGGCAAACCGCACTTTTCTTTGAGCTCGGCTTTGCTGCCGATAACCTCTATCTCGCCGCAGTCGGGGCAGACCCACACGGGCAGAGGCGTACCCCAATATCTGTCGCGCGAAAGACCCCAGTCGATAACGTTTTCGAGGAAGTTACCCATTCTGCCCTCTTTAATCGTGTCGGGCATCCAGTTGACCGAGCGGTTGGAGGCAATAATCTGGTCTTTAACCTTTGTGACCGCGATAAACCAGCTCGAACGCGCGTAATACAGAAGCGGCGTGTCGCAGCGCCAGCAGTGAGGATAATCGTGCTCGAAGGGCACGACCTTGAAAAGCTTACCCTCGGTTTCCAGTCTTTCTATAATGCTCTTGTCGGCTTTCTTGGCGAAAATTCCGTTCAGGCTTTCGAACCTTTCGTCGAAACAGCCCCTTTCGTTGACAAGCTGAACGACGGGCAAGCCGTAACGCTTGCCGACCTTGTAGTCGTCCTCGCCGAACGCGGGCGCAATGTGTACGACGCCCGTGCCGTCACCCATAGTGACGTAGGTGTCGCATACGACAAAGTGCGCCTTTATAACCGCGCTTGCGGGCGATATGCGTTTTATTTCTTCGCTCGTTTCGGGGAAGAGCGGCTCGTACTCCAAGCCCTCCCACTGTTTGCCGAGCTTTTTATCAACAACCTTGTATTCCTCGAAGAAGCGAGAAACGAGCGCCTCAGCCATTATATAGTGCGCGCCGTCCGCCTCGATTTCGACGTACGGTTCGTCGGGGTTCATACAGAGTGCAACGTTGGAAGGCAGCGTCCAGGGGGTGGTTGTCCAGGCTAAAATATAGCGGTTGTCACTGCCCTTGACCTTAAAGCGCGCAACGACCGAATTTTCCTTGACGGTCTTGTAGCCCTGCGCGACCTCGTGCGAGGAGAGCGCCGTGCCGCAACGCGGGCAATAGGGCACGATTTTGTGACCCTTATAAAGCAAGCCCTTCTTGTGCATTTCTTTGAGTGCCCACCACTCGCTTTCGATATACTTGTCGTCGTAGGTGACGTAGGGGTTGTCCATATCCACCCAGTAGCCGAGGCGGTCGGACATCTTTTCCCACTCGCCCTTGTACTTCCACACCGACTGCTTGCACTGCTTTATGAACGGCTCGATGCCGTAGCTTTCGATTTGCGGCTTGCCGTCGATGCCGAGAAGTTTTTCGACTTCCAGTTCAACCGGCAGACCGTGGGTATCCCAGCCCGCCTTTCTTAAAACGTGCTTGCCCTTCATTGTCTGATAGCGGGGAATAATATCCTTCATTACGCGGGTTAAAATGTGCCCGACGTGCGGCTTGCCGTTAGCCGTGGGAGGTCCGTCGTAGAACGAAAATTCTTCCGCGCCCTCGTTTTTAGCAATGCTCTCTTCGAACACGCCGTTTTGTTTCCAGAACTCTATTATTTCCTTTTCACGCTCAACGAAATTGAGTGATGTGTCTACCTTTTTATACATTGTTTATCCTCTTATCTCCCGCATACTACGGGGGTAATCTCATTTTTCTTAAAATTATTTAAGTGAAATCTGTGCCTTGGCGTTAACCGAAAGCGGCGCGAAGTTGCCCGCTAAATATTGGTTTAACCCCTCGGAAGCTATCATTGCCGCGTTGTCCGTGCAATGCTTCTTTTCTGGTAACACGAGCGTTATCCCCGCGGAAAGGCACGCGTTCGTAAGCTCTTTTCTTAAATAGTCGTTCGCCACTACTCCGCCGCCCGCGGTTACCGTCGGCACGCGCAATTTGATTGCGCAATCCACCGTCTTTTTTACAAGCGGGTCGATTGCCGCGCACTGGAATGAATAGGCTACGTCCTCTTTACTTACCTTTGCTCCGCGCTGTTCGGCAGTGTGCATATAGTTGATAACCGCCGTCTTTAAGCCGCTGTACGAAAAGGTCATACCGCTTATGCTCCTAACGAGCGCGGAAGGGAATTCGATTGTCTTTTCGCCGTCCTCCGCAAGACTTTGCACGTTGGGTCCGCCGGGGTAGGACAAGCCCAAAACCCTTGCAACCTTGTCGAAAGCCTCTCCCGCCGCGTCGTCGCACGTGCCACCCAAAACCTCGGCTTCAAGCTCGGATTTCGTATGTAAAATCGCCGTGTGTCCGCCGCTTGCCAACAAGGTTATAAAGGGCGGTTTCAAGTCGGGCTGTTCGAGGTATGCCGCCGCCATATGTCCGCGGATATGGTTTACCGCTATCAACGGAATATTGTGCGCGTGCGCGAAAGCCTTGGCAAACGACAGCCCCACAAGGAGCGCGCCCAAAAGTCCCGCGCCGTAGGTTACGGCAACCGCGTCCACTTCGTTCGCGGATATTCCCGCCTCTTTCAGGGCTTTCGTCACTACCTCGTCTACCGCGTCGGTGTGGGCGCGGCTGGCTATTTCGGGCACTACTCCGCCGTAAAGCGCCTGCTCGGAAGCGGACGAAATTATGCAGTCGGACAAAACCTGCCGACCACGTATTACCGCGCAAGCAGTTTCGTCGCAACTACTCTCTATGCCCAGAATTACGGGGTTTTGCTTGATTTTATATTTCGATAAATCGTACATAATTATTATTCGTCCTCGTCGTCTCCGTGGTACGCGGGTATGTTAAATCCGTCGGGGTCGACGCTTGCTTTAACCTGCGGCGTAGCCGACTTGGGCTTGTCCGCTTTGGGTTTAAGCGAAGGAATAGTCTGCATAGGCGCGCTCGCCACGACCGTATGTCTGTTTTCCGAATTCATCTGCGCGTACGCCGAAATGAGCAGTTCCTTCATAGCGTGCGTAAGACCGTCGAGGTACTCCTGTATCTCAACCACGTGGACGGGCGCGTAATAGCCCGCCTCCAACATTACTTTTACAAGGTATTCGGTCTGATTGAGCTGTATCATCGCGTTTGTCGCAAGATTGATTTTTACGTTGCGCTCCTCGATATCCGCAAGCGCGGCAAGGTACGACCCCGCCTCTACGCCCGACGTAAAGAGCATATCCGCAAAAATCTTGCCCTGCCTCGGGAATATCTTTACTCCGTAAAGCTTGATGAGCTTTCTGCCCAGCTCGGCACTGACTTCCTTGTATGAAGTTACGTATTCGTTTTCCATAAGTTTGATTTCCTTTAAACCGTCTTTTTAAGATAGTCGATTATAAAGCCCTGAATGTCGCCGTCCATAACCGCCTGAATGTTAGTATTTTCATAACCCGTTCGGTGGTCCTTTGCAAGCGTGTAAGGACAGAATACGTAGCTTCGTATCTGACTGCCCCACTCTATCTTTTTAATCTCGCCCTTAATCTCCGCGTCCGCCGCCTCGCGTTCGGCAATCTGCCGCTCGATTAGCTTTGCACGCAGATACTGGAAAGCCATTTCCTTGTTCTGTAACTGGCTTCTTTCGTTCTGACAGGTTACCACTATGCCCGTGGGGAAGTGCGTAATTCTTATCGCCGTTTCGGTCTTGTTGACCTTCTGTCCGCCCGCGCCCGAGGAACGGTAAACGTCTATTCTTATATCCTCGTCGCGGATTTCGACCTCGCCCGCATCGTCGACCTCGGGCATAACCTCCAAGGAGGCAAACGACGTGTGTCTTCTCTTATTGCTGTCGAAAGGCGAAATGCGCACAAGTCTGTGCACGCCCTTTTCCGCCTTTAAAAAGCCGTACGCGTTCTCGCCGTCGACCTTGAACGAAACCGACTTTATGCCCGCCTCGTCGCCGCTTTCCATATCGAGCTCGGTCACTTTAAAGCCCGCCTTCTCGCAATAGCGCTGATACATTCTGTACAGCATCTGCGTCCAGTCGCAGGCTTCGGTGCCGCCCGCGCCAGAGTGCAGGTTCAAAATAGCGTTGTTCGCGTCGTACTTGCCCTTTAAGAGCGCGCGGATACGCATATCCTCTATATCTTCCTCGGCGGCGGAAATCATCTCTTCCAGCTCGGGTATGAGGCTTTCGTCGTCCGCCTCCTCGATTAAATCGATGAACGCGAGCGCGTCGGCAATAGCCGTTCTGCCCTTTTCGTAAGCCGCCATCTTGTTCTCAATAGAGGATATCTCGCGCCCGACCTGCTTGGACTTCTCCAAGTCCTGCCATACCTCGGGCTTTTCCTGCTCGGCTTTGAAGTACGCGAGCTTGTCGCCTAAATTGTCGATATCCAGCGCGTATTTTGCCTCCGCAAGCGTTTCGGAAAGCGATTTTAATCTTAATCTGTAATCGTCTGCTTTAAACATAAATTTCCCTTAATTCTTGGGTCTGTGGATTTTAGTTCCCTCGGGCACATAGTTGCCCTTGTCGTCGATGGGCTTGGGTGCGGGAGCAACGGGCGAGGGCGCAGGTGCGGGCGCCGCGGGTTGCGCGGGTGCCTGTGCGGGCTGTGCGGGCGCTTGCGCCTTGTTGAACATATTCGCGGGCATACGCACTATTCTGCCCTTCAAAAGGCGGGTGATAGTCGTAGTCTGTATGCGCTCTATCATCTCGTCGAACATTTCGTGACCCTCTTCCTTGTAGGCAATAACAGGGTCCTGCTGAGCGTATCCGCGCAGACCTATGCCCTTTCTCAACTGGTCCATCGCGTCGATATGGTCTACCCAATATCTGTCTACCGCGCGCAAAAGCTCGTCGCGCTCTATCTGATAGAAATCAACCGCACCGTTCGTATCTTTTGAGATATTCTCGATTTTCTCCTCGTAAGCCTTGGTGACTTCCTTGCAAATCTTGTGGATTGCCGCGTCGTAGTCCCAACGCGCCAACATTTCGGGAGTAATCTCGAACGTGCACTCGTCGGGGTAAACCTTCTGCTTTAACGCTTCGTTCAGCGCCGCGCCGTCCCACTGCTCGGGCATAGCGTCGGTGTTGACCGTTTCGTTGACTACCTTTGTCACGTAGTCTGGAATATATTTTAAAATCTGTTCGTGAACGTTTCCGCCGCGCAGAACGTTGAGCCTTTCCGCGTAGATAAGCTTACGTTGCTCGTTCATAACCTCGTCGTATTGCAGCGTATGTTTACGCATACCGAAGTTACGTCCCTCGATTGCCCTCTGCGCATTCTCTATGGAGCGCGACAGCATTTTCGATTGCAGGCACTCGTCCTCTTCCATAAGCGAAGTGTAAATGCTCTTCAACCTCTCGCCGCCGAACCTCTTTGCAAGGTCGTCTTCGAGCGAAATAAAGAACACCGACGCACCCACGTCGCCCTGTCTGCCCGCACGACCGCGGAGCTGATTGTCGATACGGCGCGATTCGTGGCGCTCCGTACCCAAAATGCACAGTCCGCCCGCCTCGATGACCTTTTCCTTTTCCGCGTCCGTTTCGGCTTTGTACATAGCGTACAGCTCTGCGTATCTGTCGCGCGCCGTCTGCTCCTCGGGAGTGAACTCTCTGTCGGCGTACGAGATTGCAACCTCGATCATATCGTGGTCGTAGCCCTCTTCGCGCATACGCTTCTTCGCAAGGTACTCGGCATTACCGCCGAGCAGAATATCCGTACCACGACCCGCCATGTTGGTTGCAATCGTGACCGCGCCGAATCTGCCCGCCTGCGCAACGATTTCCGCCTCGCGCTCGTGGTTCTTTGCGTTTAAGATATTGTGCTTTATGCCGTTGCGGCGGAGAAGCCTTGAAATTTCCTCCGACTTATCGACCGTAACCGTACCGATAAGCACGGGCTGACCCTCTTCGTGGCGCTTGGTGACCTCTTCGACGATTGCCTTTTTCTTGCTCTCGACGGTTGCGAAAATAGCGTCGGGCGAGTCCACTCTCTGTATGGGGCGGTTGGTGGGGATAACTACGACGTCGAGCGAGTAAATAGTGCGGAATTCCGCTTCCTCGGTCTTTGCCGTACCAGTCATTCCCGAAAGCTTTTTGTAGAGTCTGAAATAGTTCTGGAAGGTTACGGTTGCCTGCGTCTTGTTTTCCTCGCGCACCTTGACGTGCTCTTTCGCCTCGATTGCCTGATGCAAGCCGTCCGAATAACGTCTGCCGACCATTATACGACCCGTGAACTCGTCGACTATCATAATCTCGCCTTCGGGGGTTACGATATAGCTCTCGTCGCGCTCGAACAGCTCGTGCGCCTTTAAAGCCTGCTGTATGTGGTGGTTCAAGTCGGCGTTTTCGATGTCGCCGAGGTTTTTAATATTGAAAAATCTTTCAGCCTTAGCCGCGCCGAGCTCGGTAATCGTGACCGACTTGTCCTGTCTGTCGATAACGTAGTCCCAGGTTTCCATATCCTTGCGGATGGCTTCCAGCTTGCGGTTAATCTCTTCCTCTTCCTCGGTGAGCTGCTGGTTTTTCTTTTTGCGAAGGGGCGCTTTATTCTCGGCTTCCTTTCTGTCGTCGTCGAAGCCGCCGTGCAGAGTGCGGACGAACCTGTCCACCTGCTCATAGAGCTTACTGCTCTCTCCGCCCCTGCCCGAAATGATGAGCGGCGTTCTCGCCTCGTCGATTAAAATGGAGTCGACCTCGTCGATAATGCAGTAGTTGAGCTCGCGCTGAACCATTGCGGGGATAGACGTCTTTAAGTTGTCGCGAAGATAGTCGAAGCCGAGTTCGTTGTTGGTAGCGTATAAAATGTCGCAGTTGTACGCGTTTTTCTTTTCCACGTCGTCCATACCGGGCACTACGACGCCGACGGTCAGACCCATAAATTTGTGAACCTTGCCCATCCACTCCGCGTCACGCTTTGCAAGGTAGTCGTTGACCGTTACGATATGCACGCCCTTGCCCGTGAGCGCGTTGAGGTACGCGGGCAGAGTTGAAACCAAGGTTTTACCTTCGCCCGTTCTCATTTCCGCGATACGTCCCTGATGAAGGCATATGCCGCCGATTATCTGCACGTGGAAGTGCTTCATTTTCAGAACTCGCCAGCTCGCTTCGCGCAGCGCCGCAAACGCGTCGAACATAATATCGTCGAGCGTTTCGCCCTTTGCAAGTCTGTCCTTTAAAATGCCCGTCTGGCTTTTGAGCTCTTCGTCGCTCATAGCCGCATATTTAGGCTCTAAATCTTCCACCTTCTTCGCAAGTTTGTCCAATTTTTTTACCGCCTTGCGGCTGTCCGAATTGGATAAAAAGTTAAGCAAACCCATTTCAAAACTCCTGACCCCCGATGCGGGGCAAAATAATTATAGTCCATTTAACATTGTACTATATTTCGCTCTTTAAGTAAAAGCATTTTTTTGCTAAAATTGTAAGTTTTTATATAAATAAAAAGCTTCCCCGCGCCATTTTGCGCGGGGAAGTTGATTTTTTATAAAAAATCAGTCTGCGTTTATATCCGTAAAGACGAATTTGTCCACGTCGAACAAACCCGTATCCAAAAGTTTAAGGTGCGGAATTACGCCGAGAGACAAAAACGCAAGGCACAAAAACGCGTCTATATCGTGCTTCACTCCCAGAACGTACGCACGCGCGTAAATTCTGTCGCTCGCCTCAACGAAGTTTTCGGGACTGTCGGACGACATTATGCCGCCTATGTCAAGAGGCACGCTTAACATTTCGTCCGCGTTTCTGTCGTACAGCGCCATGCCGCCGCCTATGCGCGCAAGCTCGTGCGCGACCTTCGCCATACTGCGGTTGTTGTCGCCGACGATTATCATATTGTGCGAATCGTGCGCGACGGTAAGACCTATTGCACCGCCGTAAAAGCCGTAGCCCTTTAAAAGCCCCAGCCCGATATTGCCGTTTTTGCCGTGCCTTTCCACGACGGCAACCTTCGAAATCTGCATACTGTCGATATTCACGTCGCCGTTAAGCGAGGGAATTTCCACGACCGCGCAGTCGGTTACGATACTGCCGCCCGTGACGGCTATCGCCTTGGCGCGTTTGCCTTTCAAGGCTATCTTGAAATCGTCCGCCGTCACCGTTCCGATATGCACGGTGTCTTTGACGAACGGCGGCAGATATTTTTCCTGCGTATCGAAGAGCGGCTTGCCGTCCTCCGCGACGAGCTTGCCGTTCTTGAAAACGTGCGTCACGTTAAAGCTGCGCAAGTCGTCCACCACAACGATATCCGCGAAATAGAAAGGAGCTATCGCGCCGCGCCACTTCAAGTTGTAGCACTCCGCCGCGTTTATGGTTGCGATTGTTACCGCTTTAATCGGGTCAAGCGCCTCGGCAACCGCCGTACGAAGTGCGTCGTCGATATGACCGAATTCGACTATATCCGAAGCGTGCCTGTCGTCCGTGCACATTAAAAACCTGCGCACGTTTTTAGCGTTGACCGCCTTGACGTTGGTCTGTAAGTTCCGCGCCGTCGAGCCGTGTCTGAGCATGACGTACATACCCTTGGACAGCTTTTCGTCGATTTCCTTTTTGCCCTCGCACTCGTGGTCGGTCACAACTCCACCGCAAAGGTACGCGTTGAGCTTTTTGCCGCTCAGCATAGGCGCGTGACCGTCGGTTATCTTGCCCGCGCCGAGCGCCGCTTCCAGCTTCTTTACAGCCTCTTTATCGCCCGCGGCAACCGCGGGATAATTCATAAATTCGCCAAGCCCGAAAAAGGTTTCGTCCGCGATAAGTCTTTCGGTGTCCTCGCCCGTAAGGCAAGCTCCGCTCGTTTCGAACGGAGTTGCGGGCACGCACGAGGGGAGCATTACTTTGACGTCGAGCGGGGTGCTCTTAGCCGCCTCCGCTATATACCGTGCGCCCGCCTCGCCGCAGACGTTGGTTATCTCGTGCGGGTCGGCGATTACCGTCGTAGTGCCGCGCGGAACGACTAACGAGGCAAAACACTCGGGGGAAAGCTTGCTGCTCTCGATATGCACGTGCGCGTCGATAAAGCCGGGAAGAACAAAACTGCCCGCAAGGTCGTAAATTTCCTTGCCGCGGTACTTGCCTATACCGACTATACGGTCGTCTTTTATTGCTATATCGCCCTTTCTTATCCTGCCGCAAAACACGTCTAAATAGCTCGCGTTTTTCAGCACTATATCGCATTGGTTGCGGGATATTGCCGCATCAACGTAAGATTTTATCATAATGAGAGTTGTTGATTTCCACCTTCGAAATCGGAGCGGTACTTCAAAGCAACCACTCCCGTGACCTCGCTTGCCGCGGGTAAAGGCTTGCCCTTGGAGGGGCGGGGTTCGATTGAAATATCCTCCGTATCCATTTCCGTAACCGAGTTATCCGAACGCATTACGGCTACCTTATACGGCACGGTTACGTAGTCGGCGAACAGCACTTTGGACTTGCCGTCGACAATCATCATACCCTTTCTGCCCCTGCCCATCGGCTGGAACAGCGAGGCTATAACCCTCTTCGCCGCGCCCGAATCGGACACTATTACTATCTCGCCCTCGCCGTAGAACTGCGTTGCGAATACCACCTCGTCGCCGTCGTTCAGAAGTATTCCGCGCACGCCGCCCGTAACTCTGCCCTGCTTGGGAACGTCGTCCTTGTCGGCGTTGAGGCATATGCCCTCGCGCGTGACGAAGCACATAGTGCTGTCTCCGTCGTCTATAAACTGCTCGACGGTCAGAACCTCGTCGCCCGTCTTCAATTTGATTGCGGGGAACACGGGACGGGATATGGAATACTCCTCCCACGCGGTGCGCTTGACAGTGCCCTGCCGTGTGAAGAACAGTAAATCGCCCTCGGGCATACTCTCGCCCAAAGCGAAGATTTTAACGGGCTTTTCACCGCGCAGAGCCGCGTCGTAGAACTCTTTGAGCTTGATACCCGCGCCGCCCATTCCGCTCGCCTCGAACTCGTTCAAGTCCACCTTTACGCAGTTGCCGTAGTTGGTGAAAATGAGCATTGCTCCGTCCGATTTCTGCGTTATGACCTGCTTGTACATACCATCGCCGCGGAAAGTCGGCGCAAGCGGTTTTTTGTATTTGTGGTCGAACTCTATCTTTTCGATAAATTTGATATTGTCGTTTGCGGTAATTGTCAGCATCCAGTCTGTCGAAGCGCGCTTGACGTCCTGCCTGAACACCTTGATGTCCTCGACCGTCGGCACAATCTGCGTCTTTCTCGGGCAAGGGTATTTGTCCTTGATTTCACGCATTTCGCTCTTGACCAAATTCATCTGCTCGTCGCGGCTGGCAAGGATTGCCTTTAACCGCTCTATGCGCTTTTGCAGTTCTTTGAGCTCGTTTTCAAGCTTGGTTATTTCCAACTTGGCAAGGCGGGCAAGGCGCAAATCGAGAATTGCCTGCGCCTGTCTTTCGGAAAGCTCGAAGGCTTCCATTAGCCGCATCCGCGCAACGGGCGTACTCTCGGACGACTTGATTATCCTTATAACCTCGTCGATATTGTGCACGCCGATTATCAAGCCCTCTAATATGTGACAGCGCGCCTCCGCCTCTTTGAGCTCGTATTTCGTACGGCGGATAATGACCTGCCTCTGGTATGCGACGTAGTATTTTATTATGTCGATAAGTCCGAGTTGCTGAGGCTTGCCGCCCGCAATCGCGACCATATTTATGCCGAACGTGCACTCCAAATCGGTGTACTTGAAAAGGTACGCGAGTATCGCGTCGACGTCCGCGTCCCTCTTGCAGTAAACGACGGCGCGCATACCCGTGCGGTCGGATTCGTCGACGACGTCGGCTATGCCCGAAAGTATTTCCTTCTTATCCTCTTTTAAAAGCATTATCTTGCGAAGAAGCTCCGCCTTGTTGGTCTGGTAAGGAAGCTCGGTAAAGATAATCTCTTTCTTGCCGTTGTCGCCGTTTTCCACCGAATAGCGGGCGCGCAAGGTTATCCTGCCTCTGCCCGTTTCGTAGGCTTGTTTAAGCTCGTTTTCGATGATGAAACCGCCCGTCGAAAAGTCGGGTCCGGGAATGATTTTCATCATTTCGCTCAAGGATATGCGGGGGTTATCGATATACGCGCACACGCCGTCGATTACTTCCGAGAGGTTGTGCGTGGGTATGTTGGTGGCAAGTCCTACGGCTATGCCGTTGGCGCCGTTTACAAGTAGATTGGGGTATCTGCCGGGCAGAATATCCGGCTCTAACAAGCTGTCGTCGAAGTTGAAAGAGAAGGGCACGGTTTCCTTGTCGATATCCTTCAAAAGCTCCAACGCGAGCGGCTGTAACCTTGCCTCGGTGTACCTCATTGCCGCGGCGGGGTCGCCGTCGACCGAGCCGAAGTTGCCGTGTCCGTTGACCAAAGTCAGGCGCATATTGAAGTCCTGCGCCATTCTTACCATTGCATCGTAAACCGAGCTGTCGCCGTGCGGGTGATACTTACCCATACAGTCACCGACGATACGCGCCGACTTTTTATGCGGCTTGTCGGGCGTCAAGCCCATTTCCGCCATTGTGTAGAGTATGCGCCTCTGAACGGGCTTCAAGCCGTCCTCGACGCGCGGCAGAGCACGGTCTAAGATTACGAATTCCGCATACGGCAGCATTGACTGCGGCATAACGTCTTCGAGCGGAGTCTGAAAAATCTTACCCTGCGGTATAAAGGTCTGGAAGCTGTCGTCTTTTTTCTTAGCCATCTTTTACACCTCTTCCCCGCTCGTATTCTGCTTGACGACGTTGACCTTTTCGATAAAGCCGTCCACCTTGTTGAAGTCGGCGTTCTCGGCAAGGAACTGCTTTCTGCCCTCTACCTTGTCGCCCATAAGCATCTCTATCATCTCCGCCGCCTGCGTTATGTCTTCGAGCGTAACCTGTATCAGATTGCGCGTGGCGGGGTTCATAGTCGTTTCCCAAAGCTGGTCGGCGCTCATTTCGCCCAAGCCCTTGTAGCGCTGCAACGAATAGCCCTTGCCCACCTTTTTAATCTTCTCGTCAAGCTCCTTGTCGTCGTAAGCGTACTCGACGACGTCCTTTTTGTACACCTTGTAAAGGGGCGGCATACCTATGTAAACGTAGCCCGACGCAACCAAATCGCGCATATATTTAAAGAAGAACGTGAGCAATATACAGCGAATGTGCATACCGTCCTGGTCTGCATCGGAAAGTATTATGACCTTTTTGTAGCGCGTCTTTTCCACCTCGAACGAACGGTTGAAGCCCGCGCCGATTGCCGACACAAGCGTCTTGATTTCCTCGTTCTGCAAAGCTTGCAGCGCCGTCTTTTTCTGCACGTTCAACGGCTTTCCGCGAAGGGGTAAAATCGACTGGAACTGCCTTACCCTCGCCTGCTTTGCCGTGCCGCCCGCCGAATCGCCCTCGACTATGAACAGCTCGTTCATATCGGGATTTTTGCCCGAACAGGGCGCGAGCTTGCCTATCAGATTTAAGCCGTCGTTCTCGTTCGCGGCTTTTGCGATGTCGCGTTCGGCGCGGTGCTTTATGCGGTCGTCGGCGGCAAATTTAGCTTTTTTGGCAATCTCGTCGAACGTAGCCTTGTTGCCGCGCGTGTTCATAAGCTGGGTAAGCCCCTCGATAACCGCTCTTTCTACGGGCGCTTTCGCCTCGGAGTTGCCGAGCTTGGTCTTGGTCTGCCCCTCGAACTCGACGTTGTTCATCTGCACGGTCAAAACCGCCGTCAAGCCCTCTTTGATATCGTCCACGACGAACGGCTGGTCCTTCGCCTTTAACACGCCGTTGCTCTTTGCGTAGTCGTTAACTGCCTTCAAAAGACCGTTTCTGAAGCCGAGTTCGTGATAGCCGCCCTCGACCGTGGAAATGTTGTTGACGAAAGAGTAAAGGCTCTCGTCGTCGTTTTTGGTGTGCGAGAGGGCGAACTCAATCTTGATTTTGCCCGCGGGCGCACCCTTGACCTGTATGTCCTTGATTGTCGAATAGTACAACGGCTGCGGATAGAGCGCCGTTTTGCCGTCGTTAAGATAATTAACAAAGTCCTTTAAGCCGCCGTCGAATTTGTATGTGAGCGGTTCGCGCGGGGGAATTGCGACCTTTTTTTCCACCTCTTCGCCGTCCTCGCCCTCTTCGATTACCGTCTTGAAAAGCTGGCGCTCGTCGCGGAAGTTTATCTGTATTCCCTTATTTAAAAAGGCAAGCTCCTTTAAACGCTTGGATACGGTTTCGTAGTTCCACTCAACCGTTTCGAATACCTCGGTGTCGGGCATAAAATGCACGAGCGTGCCCTTTTTGTCCGTCTTTTTACCCGTGTTTTTCAGCGGGGTGACGGGTATTCCGCACAGCCACTTCTTCTGCATTTTGTCGTACTCGGACATAAAGCTCATCGTAAAGACCGTCTTGCGGTACACCTCTACGTTCAGCCACCGCGAAAGCGCGTTGGTGACCGACGCGCCGACGCCGTGAAGTCCGCCCGAGAAAGCGTAGTTGCCGCTGTCGAATTTGCCGCCCGCGTGGAGCTTTGTGAATATAAGTTCAACGCCCGACATACCCGTCTTGGTGTTGAGGTCGGTGGGCATACCTCTGCCGTTGTCCTCGACCGAAGCCGAGCCGTCCTTATGCAGAATTACGGTGATTTCGTCTGCGTAGCCGTTAGCCGCCTCGTCGATAGCGTTGTCGACAATCTCCCAAAGGATATGGTGCAAGCCCTTTACGCCCGTCGAGCCGATGTACATACCGGGACGAACGCGGACCGCCTCCAAGCCTTCCAGAACCTTTAAATCGTTAGCGTTGTAGCTCTTCTCTGCCATAAACCGTTCCTGTTAGTTTTATTACATAGTAAAAAATTACCACTATATGAAATTATACCATATGTTGTATAAAAAAGCAAGCGCAGACACAAAAAAAGCCCTGCGCATATATGCGCAGGGCTAACTATTTTATAAATTTATTCCACACTGCCGGCTTCGGTTTGGGCAACCAAAGGCAAGCTCTCCAAAGTCTTGTTCTGATAGTGCAACAGCAAGCCGATAACGTTAGCCGCCGTCATTACGAGCGCTATTTCGTTATTCTGCCATAAACGGTTGGTGTTGCAGGTATCAATTCTTATATAACCGTAGTCCACGCCGTACGCTGCAATCTTGCAGTACAGCTCCGACTTTATATTCTGCTCTTCGTATTTCTTCTTGATTTCGTCGAACGTCTCTTCGTCAAGTGACGATACGTTGCTCAACGCTACGTATCCCGCCGAATTTATGAGCGCGTCTATAAGGTCGGTCGATATATGCTCGAAACGCTTCTGGTCGGACAGCGTGAATATAACGCTGTGGTTTAAGCCGTTCGGCGCTTCGATACACATATGGTCGAACATATAATATGAAATAAAGCTCTTGAATACCGTGCTGATGGCAAGCGAAATGTCCTCGCCGTAAGCGGTAAGGTTGCTGAACATAGTGTGGCACAGCTGCATCTGCGTGAGCTGTTTATCCCTGTCCCTTTTAAGCGAAATATTCGCGTGCTTTTCGGGAAGGTAAATGATAAAGCAGTTTCTGCCCTTCATCTTCGCTCTGTACAGCGCCTTGTCGGCAACGAGCATCAAATCCTTGGACGTCTGCGCGTTGAGCGGGAAACGGGCAATACCCATCGATACGGTAATCGCAAGGTTGGGAATACCCTCGAACACGATACCGCCTATGCTCATATTGATATCGTGACCTATTTTCCAAACGTCCTTGTACTCTTCGACGTCCTCGAAAATAAAGATAAATTCGTCGCCGCCGTAACGACCGACAACGCCTTTTCCGCCGGACATTTTAACGAAGAAATCGGCTACCTGCTTGATTACGACGTCGCCGACCATATGTCCGTACGTATCGTTGACGTTCTTGAAATTATCTACGTCGACAAGAAAGAAACTGCACGTTTTTTTATTCGTGGTAAGATATTCGAGATAATTGAATATCGCTTCCCTGTTCAATATGCCCGTCAACGAATCGAGCGAGTGACTTAAATCACGGTCTTTAAAGTATTCGAACTGATTTAAAGAATATGCTTTTGCCATATTTTCTCCCACCATATCAATAATACGCAATACTGCTTTCTTATGCTTACACAAGTATAACACAAGTGATATAATTTGTCAATAGTTTACATAAAAAGCGGTAAAGCCCAAATTTTCAGGCTTTACCGCATATTCTTAATTTTTACTTTTCTTCTTGCCCTTGTCCTTGCTTTCGACCTCGGTGTATATCGTGTCGATATCGCCCTTGTCCTTGGGCTTGATAACAAGCAGAACAATGAGAGCAACAAGGCATACGCCCGCCACCACGAACAGAATTACGGAAGTCTTATTCTGCTCGACCCAGCTCTCGCTTTCGCCCTTTAAGGGATTAGCCTGAACCGAGGAAGTAACCGTTGCATAGTAGGGATACGAACTCTGCGTGCGCTTGTCTTTGAGCTGCAACTCGACAACGTAGAAATCTTCTACCGACTGCGGGGTGAAGGATATGCTCGTCGCGTTCCAGTTGAGCTTTTTGAACTGCTCGTAATTTTCGTCGCTTTCAAGTAATTCGCTTACGGGCTTTACGGTCGTAAAGTACTTGCGCGTTTCGGGATTTTCGAAAATCTCCTGAACCTTGCCCGAGAATGCGTCGTAATCGAGCGTATCGTCGTGCGTGTCGGCGTAGTACTTGTTTCTGTCGAAAACGTACAGCTTGTAGGTCGCCGTATAAGTTTCGGTTACGCCCGTAATCTTGAACGATACGCCGCTGTAACTCGTTTTGACGTAGGAAATCGAAAGGTCTTCGGGGGGCTCTGCCGTCGCCTGCTTATAGGATACCTCGAACTCGAAGTAAGGCAGAAGTCCGTCGTCGACCGCGTCCCATACCTCCGAGGTTTCGATTTTTTCCCAAACTACCTCATCCTTCTTTTCGTCGTAGGTCGGGTATCTCATGGGATTGCCGAACGCGTCGGTGATATATATCGTAAATCTGTAAGTTACGTCCGCGTCGTTCAAATCTATCGCAAGCTTGTTGGAAGCAAGCGAGGTATGCGACCCCGTTGTCGCCCCTTTATAATATATGGAATACTTGAAGTCCGTACCGTAGAAATAGTCGTCGTAGAAATCCCACTCTATCGAGGGAAGATAGAACTTGTTACCGCCCGCGTACAGCTTGCCGTCTTCCATCGCTTCTATCGCCGTCTTGATTTTATCCTGATACAGCTCCTGAAATTCGCCTACGTTTTCCTTGTACGCGTCGAGCGGGTCGGGCGCATTGACGGCGCTCTCTTTTGCGTAGGTCACGCCTTCCTTATTCTTTATAAGCTTTATAAACTGCGCGCCTTTAACCTCTTCCAGAGCCTCGTACTTTGCGTACCAGTCGACGAAAACCTTGTCGGTCTTAGCCGTGGACGTGGAGGAAACGTCGGAAATTTCGTAGTAAAGCTTTACAAGACCCATTACGTCCGATTTGAGATACTTGCGGGGAATGAACGTGTTTTCGTCGGAGTAAATTCTTTCCGAAGACGAGGTCGTTACCTTGATGAAAGGATTTTCCTGTTCTTCTTCGTCTTCGCCCTCTCCTTCGCCTTCTTCGTTGTCCTTTCCTTCCTTCTTCTCTTCGTAGTCGGTCTTATTGAAATCGTAACCTTCGGTTGACACCTGCTCGCCCGTGAGAACGTAGTAGTAAGCCGTCGAGCGGGGCGAGGAAGCTATTACGTCGATTACCTTGTACTGCAAGCTGAGCGACTTGCCGTATTCGAGGTAGGAAGGCGTCTGCGAGAAACAGAGCACGGGCGCCGCCGTATCCTTAATTTTGAAAGAGCCGTTGCTCTGCTCGTACGTCTCGAACGACTGACCGTTGACGTCCATGAGCACCATCTCGGCGCCGTTTTCCGTTTCGACGTTTTCTTCGTCGAAAATCGCGCCGAAGGTCATGGGAGTTACCGCGTTGTCACCGGAAGCAACGTACGACGCAAAATTCTCGGAAACGTTTTTGAGCTCACCGTCCTTATCTTCGCCGTTCAGCTTTATCGCATAGTTACCTTCGCTGTAATTGCCGAGCTCGATTAAAATTTCACCGTTCTTTGTAGCCGTGCCGATTTCTTTTATCTCTGTAATATCGGTAATTTTATCGCCGTCTTTCTCCGCGGTCGAGGAAACGCCTATTTTAACGTTTTCGCCGTCCGCCGTGAAAACAAGGTAGTTAGTACTCTTCCCGTCCTTGGTCAGCGTGTACTGCTGGGACTCGAATTTGATATAGAACATCTTGAAGTTGGTTTCGGGGAATTTCAGCTTGATAGAAAAGTTCTTTTCTTCGGGCGTGCCGAACTCGTTGCCGCTTGCCGTTATCCACTTGTAAGCGAGGTTCTGGCGGTAGGACACCTCTTCGCCCGAACCGATTTTGAAGGTCGTATAATAATGTTCGTCCTCGCCCTCGCCGAGTTTGGTTTGGGTTATTTCCGCCCCGTGAATTGCGGTGTAGAATACCGTGTTGCCGTCAAGCTCCACCAATCTGTCGTCTGCAAAAGCAGAAGTCGATTTGCCGTTAATTACAAACACCGCCGCGGTCAGCGCAACTACGAGCGCCAACAGCAGCGTTATTATCGATAATTTCAGTTTCTTATATTTTTCCATATAATATAAACCTTGAAAAGAAAAATTTTCCGTATAACAAATTGATTTTACACTAAAAAGCAACGGCTTGTCAATAACTTTCGCCGCCCGTAGGAAGATTATTACAATATAATCTTACCTTTTTACTCTCCGTCTTTGAAGTTTGCCCATACCCCTTCGTTGTAGGGCGGCTCGATTTCAAACCTCATTTTCTCACCCGTGGTGGGGTGCGAAAATCTTAAAGAGTATGCCCAAAGAGCAAGCTTGCCTTTAACGGCTTTGTCGCCGCCGTAGCGCATATCGCCGTAGACGGGGCAGTTTATCGAAGCCATCTGCACGCGTATCTGATGCGTTCTGCCCGTGTGCAGTTTTATTTCGGCAAGGCTCAGCCCGCCCTTTTCTTCCTTCACTTCGTAGTCGAGCTCGGCGTACTTCGCGCCCTCCTCGGTCTGCGTGCAGACGTAAACGGTGTTGTTGACCGTGCTCTTTCTCAGATAGTTTTTAAGCGTTGCCTGCTTTCTCGACGGCGCTCCGCACAGAACCGCAAGGTACTTCTTTTCGAACCCGCCGTTTTTCATCTGCTCGGTAAGCCGCGACGCGCCCTTGGACGTCTTGGCGAATACCATTACCCCGCCCGTAGGACGGTCGAGCCTGTGCACAAGTCCCAAAAACACGTTGCCGGGCTTATTGTACGTTTCCTTTAAATAGCGTTTTATGCAGTCGAAAAGATTGTCGTCGCCGCTCTCGTCGGGACAGCACGCAACGTTCTGCGGCTTTAACACGACGATTACGTGATTGTCCTCGTGCAATATAATCAAATCCTGTAATTCCATTTTTCTTATTCCCTATTTCCCGATAAACATTCCGCTGCAACCGCAGGGAAGAATTATTTTTTCTTCCGTCGGTAAGCCCACCTCGTACGCCTCCGCACTGCCCGACCGACCGTTTAAGGTCAGCGTTAAAATGTTTTTTATTACGGTGGGCTGCAACCCCGTGGTGTAGCTGTTAATCAGCACGAACAGCGGGTCGTCCGAAAGCACCTGCGAACACAAGGTTACGAAGTCGTAGAGGTTGTCCTCTATCTTCCACATTTCGCCGTTCGGACCTCTGCCGTAGCTCGGCGGGTCCATAATTATCGCGTCGTACTTGTTGCCGCGGCGGATTTCGCGTCTGACGAATTTGGCGCAGTCGTCGATTATGTAGCGTATTCCGCTGTCGATACCCGACAGCCGCGCGTTTTCGCCCGCGCGCTCGACCATACCCTTCGCCGCGTCCACGTGCACGACTTCCGCGCCCGACTTGGCGCACGCAACCGTCGCTCCGCCCGTGTAGGCGAAAAGATTTAAAATCTTGACGGGCTTGTCGTGGTTCTTCGCTTTCGCTCCCTCGATGAGCGCGCGCATTTTATCCCAGTTGACCGCCTGCTCCGGAAATAATCCGGTGTGCTTGAAGCCCATCGGCTTGACCGTGAATGTCAGATCCTTATAGCCGACGTTCCACTGCGCGGGAAAGCTCTTCTTTACCTGCCAGCCCCCGCCGCCCTTCTCGCTGCGGCGGTATACCGCATTGATATCGGGGTACGAATACAGGTCGGTCTGCGAGTGCCAGATGACCTGCGGGTCGGGGCGGAGCAAAGTTACGTCCGCCCAGCGTTCGAGCTTCATACCGTCGCCCGTGGCTATAATTTTGTAATCTTTCCAGCAGTCGGCTACTTTCATACAGACAATTATAAAATAAAGAAGAAAAAATGTAAAGCAAAAGCGGACGGCAAAATTGCCGCCCGCCGCGCATTTTAAGTGAACTGCACGAGATAGTTGAAAAGCGTGTTGTAGTAACTGCCGAGGTACTGACGCGCAACCTGATCCTGTCTTAAAATCTGAATTCTCTCGTTGGGGTCCTCGATTGTAAGGTAGTAATCGCGCACCTCGATATACCTCTCCATATACGAAAGCTCGTAATTGACGATATAGCCGTTCGAGCCGTTGTTGCCCGTCGGTCCCATCTCCTGTCCGAGCGTAGGTTCTCCGAGCGACATATTGAAGTTGAGCTGTTCCCTGACGATTTCAACCTGATACTCGTATTCGGCGGTAAGCTCCGCGGCGACCTGCGTATACAGCGTGGAGTTTTCCATTCTGTTGGAATAAGCCAGCCTCTTCTGTTCGGCGAGTTCGCTTTCAAGCTTGTGGTAAAGCTCGTCCTTCTTTTGCTGGGCGGTGCGCAGAAGCTTCAATCTCACCGAATCGAGTTTTTTAACTTCCGCCTCGGTAATGTCTATAATATCGAAAGTCATTTAAGCACCTCCCATTCCGCCGTCATCTCGGTTATCGAGCCAACTCCCGTCACCTTGAAGGTAAAGCAATGCCCGCACTCGGCGTAGTTGTATACACCCGCGCCGTTCGCGTACAGCTTGCGTGCGTCGCAGTCGGTTTCGACCGTGAAGCTTCCGCTGCCATCTATCGTAAGACTTCTGAGCGCCGCCCTCTTACCTGCGCCGAACGTAAACGGTTTGGAAATCCAGAAGCGGTTTGCGTCGTTCTGGTCGGGCAGAAGCCCGGCAATATAGTTTCCCGAGAATGCGTACAACCCATCGGGCGTAGTAAAAAAATTATGGCAGTTCTTTGCAAACGGAGAGCCCGCGCCCGTTACGGTATCGTACACGAAAAGACATTTACCGTCGCCTTTGGTAGCGCTGTAATAAAAGTATCTGTCGTCCACGATTTTGGGTTTTTGTAAAACGTAGTCCAGCATAATCTCTTCGAACGGCGCTTTCGAAATAGTACTTCCGTCGAATTTATACATGCCGTTTTGCGTGTAAATCCACAATTGTCCCCCGAATATTACCGAACTATGCTGGTAAACGGGCGGCAAACGGTACTTGTCGCAGACGTCGAAACGCATATGGCGGAAGTCGCCGAGAGTGCTGAAAACCGTTATTCCGAATTCGCGCACGATTACGATTTTTTCGTTGAAAACGAACAGATTGAGCATTTTTCCGAGACCGGCGTCTAACCGCACGTATCCCGCTTTATCTACTCCTTCTTTCCATTCGTTAAAAGCGTAACCCGACCATCTCAACATATATCTGTCTGCGTCGTCAATGGCGAATATTCTTCCGCAGTGCAACTTACCTTCGATAACCTTTATCAAAGTGTTTATAGTCGACACCTTACCTTCGGCGTTGATTTTCACAATAAAGCTACCGGAGACTATGGTGCGGTAATTAACGCCGTCCACAACGCAGTCGAAAGCGCTGGGGTACTCGGTGTAAACCAGTGCCGCATACCTCATCGAAGTCTTGTTATTGATATCCCATAAATACAACTGCTTGTTGCTCGTAGTCAGGGATACCAATCCGTTATAAGGAATATATTCGGCGTAAATCGAGTTCATGCAACTGACTAACGGCGATAAGGTTTTGTTAACGAGCGACGGTTTTATTCCGTTCATTTCCCTATCATACCCGAACCGTTCGGCGCAATAGTTGATTTCACCGCCGATAACGGTCGTTTTTTTCGTTTCCGATTTGAACGTTTTATGTTCTTTTAACCCGTGTCTGTACATAGCCGCCTCCCGCTAAATCCACCGTCTCGGCGGTATTCTTTCCTTTACGCTGCTGCGCGAGAGCAACATTTCGATTTCCGAACGGTACTTGCTTTCCCACGCGTTGTACGCCTCGCCGTCGCCGGCAACCAGGAAATACTCGGCAGCCATACCGTATTCGACAAGCCGCGCACTTACGGCAAAAACGGGGTAGAAAAACTCGTCGCCTTCATCGAGGTAGGGCGGCAGATATTCGTAATAAACCGTGATATTTTTGCTGTCCGCAACCAAATAGTCGGGGTATATGTGCCACTCAACGGGATTTTTGCCGTCCGTTACGCGGTTGATTTTAAAAGGCGCCTTCAAGAATTTCGAGAACGGATAAACGCCGTTTACAGCGCTCATTTCCTCCTCCGTATCGAGCGGAAAATACCCGCGGGCAAGCTCGTCCAAAACCGCGTTGAGGTAGGTTAGCAGTGCGCGTGTTAAGCGCACTGCCTCGTCGGTCGGACTGCCCTTTTCAATGCTGTCAGCCGCCGTCGTTCTACCCGTAAGGCGCATTGTCTCGCATATAATTTCTAAAACTTCCATTGCGCCTCCTTAAATTTTACGCGGTCTTGTCGAGTATTATCGCACCCTGACCGCAGGGCTTTTTGCAGACCAGCTCGGCGTACTTTACGAGCGTCGCCGAATATGCGGCTTTGCCCGCAACCTGCTTTAAAATCCTGCCGCCCTCGTCCTCGAGCCAAGCCCAGTCGCAAAGCTGGTTCAATACGAAGTCGTCGGTATTGACGAAATAAATTCTGTCGTCGGGGCAGAACTTGTCGGCGTAAACGGGCACGTCGTTGATGACTATGCTCGAATAGCCCGCCGCGATATCAGCGGTGTTTACAATTCTGCGCGAAGAACTCATAAGCTTCGCAATCTGCTTTCTCACCTTGTGCGAGCAAAGTATCATATTGACCTTGCCGTCGGCGCTCTCCTCTATCGTGTCGATGACGTCGATAATGTCGCTCTCGGTGAACGCCGCGGGCGCGCAGTGCTTGACGTAGGGCTGGAAATAGCTCTCCGTGCTCTTGTCGTAGCCGTACAGCGTCGTGCCGTCGAATATGCCCGAAAGACCGATAAGCTCGTTGCCGTCCGCGCCCGCAAGACAAATCTTTTCTCCGCCCGAAAAAGTCTGCGCTTCGGTGAAAGCCGTGTCTACCGTAATTTCCTTATTCTCGGTATCGACCGCGGTTACGGTGTAGACGGAAGCAAGCGAACCTATCTTCACCTTCAAGCCGTTAAAATAGCTCTTGGCGTTGTTTACGACGAGCACCTTAGCCGACTTCTTGGACTCGACGGTGCATAAAATTCCGTTGCCGTCGCCGTAGAGCATACGCGCAAAATTTGCCTTCGCACCGGCAACCAGCCCCTCCATTTCCGCGTTTAAAAGGTTGACGAACGCACCCGCGGAATTTTCGGAAGCGCGCATCGCCTTGTCGGAAATTTCAATCGTGCCGTAGATATTTTTCAAGGGCAGAGTTACGCCGTAATATCTGTTGGAACGGGGAGCGGGCAGGTCGCCGTCCTCCGCGCCCGCAACGACGCCCGCCATACCGCCCTTGGCGATTGCAATCTTTACGTCCTTGCCGAAAACGTTTTCGCCCGTCTTTGCGATTGCATTGAAAAAGGGCGAAACCTCACCGTTGAGCTGCGCGTTTACCGCGTCGAGATAGTAGTCCTTTAACGCCGCGTCGGCGTTGTTTATCGTTATCAATTATTTAGCCTCCTTGTCTGAAAAAAGTTTACCCGCAAGCGCACCCGCCTCCTTTAAGGTCGTGGGAGTGCGCCGCTGTGTCGCAACGGCTCCGCCGCCCGTGACGAACGGCACGCCGCGCTTTTTGAACACGCCGTCGAGATACTCCTCTATTACGGCGTTCTTAACCTCGTCGCCGAGCATGGACAGAGTGACCTCCGCCCCGCCCGCTTTTTCCGCCTCGCGCGAGGGAGCTTCCGCATTTTCCGCGACAGCCGCGGGTGCCTCCGACTCCTTGCTCGCTTCGAGCTCTTTCAGCCGCTGACTGCGTCGGGTGAATTCGGCTTCGAGAGCCTGATAGGCTTCCATAAGGGCCTTCACGTCCTTGAACTTGCCGAGTTCTGCCGCAGCGTTCGTATTCTCCGCCTCCGCGGTGTCTGCCGTAACCGGCTCGTTCCGTAATTGGTTATCCTTCATTCTTTACCTCCGAAGTTTTGTTTTTGTGTTGATTTAAATGTTCGCATACCCGCTGTTCCTGCTCGGGCGTAAGCTTCTCGGTCAGAAGGTACGCGGTGTGCTCCTCGATATGTACCGCGTGGTCGTCGTACCCGTGGATTTCGACGCTTTGCCCGTTTTTGAGCGCGTCGTTCTCCTCGGCGCAACGCTGACGGTGCAGCTCGTCCAAATCGCGCCCGCCCGTGTATCCGTTGTAGCCGAGCGATTTCAGAAGCTTTCCCTTGACGTGCGGACTTATCCTGCCGCTCTCGTCGGAAAACAGCCCCTTGTCAATCATATCGTAGATTATGGCCCTGCGGCGCGCGGGGGTCATATTGATATCGCTGTCCGCTTCCAGCACGACGTCGTCGCCCGTAATGTCGCTGCTTTTAAAGCTCACGCACGACATCACATCGTTGCCGCCCGAGATTTTAACCAGCCTCACCGACGAGGCGAACTGCCTGTAAAGGCGCAGTAACATTCTTCCTATACCTTTGAGAGCCGAACGGATTTGGTCGTAGCACACGTTGAGCCGCGCCTCGTCCTGCTCGATGATGAGCTGCAAGCCCGTCGCCGAAGTGACCGAAGTAAACGCGCCCGCCTCCTGCGTTATGTCCGTCGTGCCCGAAATCTTGTAGAACTCCTTTTCGAGGCGCTCCTCTTCCTGCATAAATTCGGAGGGCACGCTGCCGAGCGTGAGCATTTCGGGCGGGTTTGCGCCCTGCCTGTACACGATTACTTTGCCGGGGGCAAGTCCGTCCTCGACGAGTTCGTCAGTGTCCACCGAGCCTTCCTCGACGGCGACCGTGCCCATCGAAATGCGGTTTAAAAATTCGTGCTTGCGGTTCTTGACCGCGTTGTACGCGCGCTGAACGGGGATAAGTCTGTCCACCACGCACGAGCCGAAAAACGAGCCCGCAACGGGCAGCGAGTACTGCACGACGAAAGGATAGGTACGCGTACCGCCGTCACCGTTTATATACGGAAGCTCGCCGTCGAAGAGCAGTTTACCGCCCGCCACGATTGTCAGTCTTCCGTCGGGAAATTGCGAATTGGGGCGCACATATCTTTCGATTACCACTTCGTAGCCGTGTTTTACCGAGCGCGTTTCTCTGCCGATTTCCCCGCCTCCGACCGCCGAAATCTGCGCGCGGCTCTGAGCGTATTCTTCGATATCGCGCCCCTCGACGCGCACTCCGTACGCCGTGAAAATATCGTCCGCGGGCACGGCTCTCGCGTGGATAATGCTCGGCTGATTGTACAGATTTTCCTCCGAAAGCGAGTCGGGATAAATCTCGAACGGCGACACCACCGAAATTCTCACCTTGCCCTCCTTCACGCTTTCGCCGTCGAAGGTCTTACCTATTTCGTTGCCCGCATAGCCGTCCCAGATTACCTTGTAAAACACCGTTCCGCACGTCTCCGACCAGACGGTAGCCTTGGTCAGCGCGCCGTCGATATCGCAGTCCTCGCACGCGGCGCTGAGGATTGCCGAGGCGAGCTTTGCCGAACGTCTGTCCTCGTCGTCCTCGCTTGCCGCTCTCACGGCAAGACGAGGGCGTATGCCCGTGAGCCTGCAACAGCGCATATCTATCGTGGGCGCAATGTAGTTGAATACCCGCCTCTGTTGCCAGAAATACCCGCCGGTATCCCCCTCGATTTCCCCCAAACGGTTCACGTCGCAGTACTGATTTCCGTTGACGAAGTTTATGTTGAGTTGCCACCCGCGTTCCGTGCGCCTCCTCTCTTCCTGCCGTCTTTTAAAGTCGGCGTACACCTCGGCTACAAGCTCGGCTTCGTCGGTTACCTTTTTTTCATTACTGTCAGTCACAGTCACCCTCCTTCAATTTTTTTATCAGATTTTCGCGCTCGGCGGCGAGCTCCTCGTCGGTTGCCGCGACGCCCGCTTCGCTGTCGAGCAGCATTTTTACAGCCTTGATATCGGGCGGAATGTCCCGCCTCGTCACCTTCTTTTTAACAAGTTTCAGTTCGCCGTTATCGACCGCAAACTCCTCGATAATCTCGCTTGCGGACAGCCCCACGGCGCACTTTGTCAGCGCTTCCTTAACGCTGTCACTCCTTTCCACTTCTCTTTCTCAGCCTCCTGATTCTTCTCATTTTATCGGCGTAAACGGCGCTGTCGCACCCCTCCTTTTTCGCGGGGCGGGGGCGGGACATTACGAAATATCTCAGCTCGTCCATACAGTGGTCGTCCACCTTTACGGGGCTGTCGCCGTCCGACCAGTGATAGCCCGCAAACTCCTCTATCATATTTTTGCACGTGTCGAAAATATAGATATCGGGCGTGCCGTTGCCCCGCTTTAAGTACTCCTTTACGCGGCAAATCCCCGCAAAGACGTCCTTGTTGACCTTGGTGTTTACAAGTATGCCCTTCTCGCAGAACAGCTCCGCAACGCTCTTGTTACAAGCCAGAGTGCGCTGGTTCGCCGCACTGTCTATAAGCGCGTAAATTCTGCCCTTGGAATCGGTTTTCCACCCTATTCGTGCGGATATATCCCTTATCGAACGCGTATGCTCGTCTATATCCATACCTGCCGCAAAGTGCTCGGCAACCACGTAAATATTGCCGTCCCAGTCGACAGCGTACCAGTGCGCCGACAGCGGATTGTTGAGACCGGGGTCAATCGAAATATTCTCCTGCCACTCCTCGGGCACGGCAAACGGCGGTATCACGTGCACCGAGCTGTCGAACTCGGGATATACCAGCCCCGCCCCCTTGGAAAACCTGCCGTACTTTCTCGCGTCCAACGTGGCTTCGTCCATCGACTGTGACAACAGCTTTATCTCGCTCTTGGAAAGATAGGGGTTGTCCTCCCAGCTCATAAACTCGCACCACACCTGCGGGTTATTGCGGCGGTTTAAATAGATTTCGTTATAGATAAACGTCTCCCCTTTGAGCGGCGTCATCGTACCGAAAATATCCCCCCGCCTGTCCATAACGCGCATTAAGCACTCCTCGTAGATATCGCGCGGCGGCTCCTCGTCAATCCACACGAAGTCGAGAGAACTCCCCTGAAATTTTTCGCGCCCCTGGTCGCAGCTCTTAAAGCCGAGAGTGGAAATCCCGCCGAACACGTTCTTGATTTTTATCTGGTCGATAATACCCGACGCGGGCGCGTCCTTCCTGCCCGACAGCATCGTGATATCGGCAATCCAGCTCTTGGGCAGATACTTCAAAATCTTGCTCTGCGCCACGTCGCGCTGAACCTGTTGGGAGAGCGATACCGCCCACCCGAACACGTCGGAGCGGTTTTTGCGGTAGGGATGAATACCCCGCAAAAGCCATATTGCCTCCACGGCGCCGCACTCGGTTTTCCCCGAGCGGTTGCCGCCGAACACCCAGCGTATGCGCTTTTTGCACTTGTGAAAGGCGAGCTGTTTTTTGTGCTTTTTTCTGCCCGTATTGTAGTTGTCGAGCGCCGCCGTCTCCTTTTTCCGCCTTAAAAGCTCCCTGTCGATTTCGGCGATACGGCTTAAAATCTCTTCTCTATTCATAGACCTTTTATGACAAAATATCCGTTAATTTTTAAACCGCCGCAAGGTATAATTCATAAATATGAAACGCCTTACGGTTGCAATTTTTTGCGTAATGTTCATACTTGCCGCCGCGCCCTGTCCCGTCGCTTTCGCCGCCTCGCCGCAACTATATGCAAGGGCAAAAAACGAGGAGGCATATTTCTATTCCGAAGACCGCACCAAGTCACTGTTTGCCGTACCGGAAACCTACTGCGTGGAAGTTTTAAGCGAAGACGGAGAATGGTACCGAGTGCGTTACGCTGACAATGTAGGCATCTATAAAGAGTTAAAAGGCTATTGCAAAAAGAAGGATTTCACCCTCGAAGACGGCAAGCCTCCCGTAACGTATTTATACAAAACGGTTACGGTAACCTACAAGTCGGAGGTCACGAACTCACCCCAACCGACACTCCCTGAAATAGCTTTTGAGGCGGCGTATTATGGATATTACAGGGTAGGCGGCGATTTCTACTCTTACGTGTACTGCCAAGGTTCGTTCGGTTATATCAACGGCAAAAACGACGATTACGAACCGAACGCTCCCGCTTTTGCCAACGGCGGCGGCACGGAAGGCGGCGGCACGGAAAGCGGCTCGAACCTGAACTTTGCTTCTATCGCGTTTATCGTCATCGCGTCGCTGTCCGTCGTCGTGATTTTGGTTATCTACTTCACCACCAAGAAGCCGCGCATTGACGGCTGATTTAAGTCGCCTCGTCAATCGGGCGAAGGACTTATCAAACACCGGTATGTACACAGCACCGCAAACAGCTCGCCGCCGCCCTTTAGAAGCCCTCCCGCCCTTCTCGCAAACTTGACCGCCGCACGGTGAATTTCCTTTTTATCCCCGTCCTTGATTTTCGTGCGCACCGCCGCGTAATACTTTAAAGTCGCTCTGTCGCGTTCGGTCATATTGCTTATAACTCCGTCCAGCCGCGCCCAAAGCTGTGAAAGCTTGCGCCTGTCCTCACATATCTTGCAAATTTTATCGAAGTACTTTTCGCACCCCGCGTATGTATCCTGCCCCGCCGACAGCGCCAGTCGCGTAATTATATTGTCGAACGCCCTGTCCAGACTGCCCGCCGAAAAGTAAAATCTCATTAAATGCTTTATTTTCACCGCACGCCCCTTTCGCGTGTACCGCCTTAAAATTTTAAACAATTGCGAACGTTTGTTCTTGTTTACGTTTGTATTATACACATTAAATATGACAATAAACGCATAATTAAAAAATTTTTTAGCTATAAATTGAACTTTTTTTGTGTAAAAAACGTGAGTTAAGCAAATAAACGCATTGCAAGAGGTGTTTTAAATCCTTTACAAGCAAACAAGGAAGTGGTATAATTTTTTATATGAAGGCAAACAAGGCAATTACAATTGCGCTTGCGGGGATGTTAGCCGCGTGCGCCATATCGTCGTCGACGGTTTTCGCCGCCGCGGATGAAACCTCCGAAACGGTTTATCCGCAGGATTTCGAGCGCAACTTAGACATTGAAGCCCTTACCGACTACGCAGTCTACGGGGAGAATTTTGCCTACGCCACCAACTCCTCGATTACCATAATTTCGCGGGATGAAAGCGGCGACAAAAAACGTACGTCCTATACTCACGAATACCTTATAAACGCTCTCGACTACGATAAGAACGGCGACCTCTACTTCAAGACTTCGTCCGAAATCTCGTATATGTACGGTTCGCCCGTCACGCAGAAAGAGCACAATTTTCAAAGTCTGACGAGTGCAAAGCTCGACGTGAGCAGCGACGTTTTCTACACCTTGGAAAAAGAAGGCGGCAAGCTCGACTACTGGGAAAACGGCAAACGTCTTCCCGTCGGCGAGGGCTTCTCGCTTATAAAAATGTACGGCGACAGCGTCTATGCAATTAAAGACGACACCGTGCCGTACGTTATCGAAGGACAGAGGGCGACCGAGCTTGACCTTTCATACACGGATTTTTCGGGCGCGGATAACATACCGTGCGGCGACGCCGCCGATAAGCTGAAAGCCGACGGCTATCAGGTAAAGACGGCGAATATCAAGCACGGCTCCTACTATACACAGATTAACCCGTCCACCATCGGCAAAGAGCAGACTTTCACCCAGATACGCACGCAGAAGGCCGAGGGCGACAAGCCCTGCATAATTCTGTGCACGGTCGGTCAAAACGCGGCGATTGTGGCAACCAACGAGGGTATGTTTATTACGGCTTCCGAGAACATTAAGGACAGCGCCTATTCGTCGCCGAAAAACGACTGGCCGCTGAACGCCGAAGGCTCGAAGCGTTTAGACGCATACGCAAGAGAGAATACGGGCGTCTACGCCTCCCCCTATATGTGCGAGAGCACGAAAATAGCCGAACTCGAAAGCGGTGCGGAAAACCACGTCGAAGTTATAGAAAAATTCGAACTTGACTATATAAACACGAAATTTTACAGAATAAGATACGAAATCGAAGACGGACAAACGGGCGAAGCCAAGACTATTACAGGATTTGTTGCGGCGAAAATGCTTACACCGTACAACTTCGCAGCCGAAGACAACAAACCGCACGAAAACGGCGACAAGGATTTCGATTACGACACGAACGTCGTTTCGGTAGTGCTTGCAATAATAATAGTTGCATTGGTAATCGTTGCGGTAATGTATATATCGCTTATCGGTTCAAAGAAAAACAAGGACAAAACCGTAAAGGTAGTTAAGAAAAAGCGCGAGCCCGAACCCGTTGATTACAACGATGAAGATGAATAATTGACAATATTAAAAAGCCGACGGACATAAATCCGTCGGCTTTTTTGATTTAGTTTTTGTCAGTCTCCCAACATGAGTTCTTCGTAGGAAAGGTTAATCATATCAACCGCTACCTTCAAAGAATTGAGGTCGAGTACCTGTACCACCGTCGGCTTAATCTTAATCGCAGATTTGCCGCGCTTGTTAGTGTTGCTCAGTCTTAACGCTTTCAACGCGTCGTTTTCGAGCATAAATTCCGCTACCGTAACTCCGCGCTTGATTAAAAGCTTTATGAGGTTTCTCTTGCCTATCTTTACGGACACGAAGTTCTTTGCAATCGCAAGCTCCGCGTCGGGCTTGGTAAGAGCCTCTTCTCTAAGCTCGTCGAAATAACTCTGCTGTTCGGGGGAAAGTTCTTCGTACAGTTCGGTTATAGACTTGCTGTCGTTGAACACTATTCCGTCGTGCACTACCACGAACTCGCTCTCGCCTTCCGCCTGTTCTTCGTCTTCGACTTCCGCTTCGTCCTCCGCCACAGCAGCTTCGGCTACCGCGGGCGCAGGTGCGGGCTCCTGTACCACTACGCGCTCTATTACTTTTTCTACAACACGCTCGGTAACAACAGTTTCTTCCGAGGTTGCAGCCGCGGGTTGTGCCTGTTCCG
>CAMWWH010000007.1 GCA_947177975.1 uncultured Clostridia bacterium
ATTTTTTACATTGTTTGTTATTTTTCTATCATTCTGCTTTACAATGGTGATATAATACAGCTTATGAAAAGCGAGTTATTACGGAAAACGGGCAGGTTTGCACGTAAAAATATCGTCATGCTGATTGCTCTGTTTTTGGCAATCGTCACCTGCTTTTTTATTCCGCCCGACAAACAGTATCTTCAATACTTCGATTTGCGCACCCTGTCCTGCCTTCTGGCTACGCTCGCTATCGTCTGTGCGCTCAAAAACGTCAACTTCTTCTACTTCCTCGCCGACAGAACGGTTAAAATTTTCAAAACGGCGAGAACCTCGGTTTTAGCGCTCGTATATATCACCTTCATAGGCTCGATGCTGATTGCAAACGATATGGCGCTTTTGACCTTTCTGCCGCTCGGCTTCCTTGTTCTGACGAATACGAAGAAAGAAAAATATATGATTTTCACCTTCGTTATGCAGAATATCGCGGCAAATCTCGGCGGTATGCTTACCCCGTTCGGCAATCCGCAAAACCTCTACCTTTATTCCAACTTTAACATTCCCACGCTTGAATTTATGGGAATTATGGTAATCCCTTTTTCCATATCTATTTTTCTTATTACGGTTTGCTGCTTTATTTTCGTAAAAAAAGAGCCGCTCGTTTTCGAGGGCGAAACCGCCAAACCCGAACCCAAGCGCACCGCGTTATATCTCGTACTGTTCGCTCTTTCGATAATAATGGTGTTCAGGGTTATTCCGTATTGGATAGGGTTGCCGATTATTCTCATCGTGCTTTTAATTGCCGACAGAAAGGCGCTTTTAGCCGTCGACTATCCCCTGCTCTTCACCTTCGTATTCTTCTTTATCTTTGCGGGGAATATGTCAAGAATAGAAGCCGTGCAGAAATTCTTTTCCAATCTTCTTGGATTGAATACTCTGCTTTTCAGCGTGCTTTCCTGTCAGGTGATAAGCAACGTGCCGTCGGCAATCCTACTGTCGCAGTTCACCGACAATTACGCGCCCCTTTTAATCGGCGTGAATATCGGCGGAGTCGGAACGCTCATTTCCTCGCTTGCAAGTCTTATCACGTTCAGGGAATACTGTTCGCACAACCCCGGCAAGGGCGGAAAATATCTCGGCATCTTTTCCGCGTTCAACTTTAGCTTTCTGATTATTTTAACGGGAGTTATGTTGCTTTTGGGACTTACAGTATAAATAAAAGCCCGCAAGTTATTGCGGGCTATTTTTAAAGCGATTTTTCGTATTCCTCCATAACCTTACTGATAGCCGTGCTCAACTCGCTATCGAAGTAAAAATTACTTTCGTTCGTCGTTATACTGCGCACGAACTGAACGAGTTCCATTCTCAGTCCTTCGCCTTCGTTTTCGTAATAATAGGGTTTATTCTTGCTCGCGTTTTCGAACCTCACTTCGAAATAACCCGATTTCCACCAGGGCGCGGGGACGTAAATATATCCCTTCGTACCCGAAATTCTCAAATCCCCTTCCGATTTTACTCCGACGCCGACGTTTATTGTTGCCAGCGCGTTTTTATACTTGAACGTAGCCTTGGTATAAATATCGTTCATTTCCTCGGAATTCAGCGTTAAAAACGATACGCTTTCGTATTCCGTTCCGAGTATCTTGAATACGGGCAACACGGCGATAGAACCCCAGCCGGTAAAGCTCGTGTAGTACTTGGTCTTTTTCAGCCACTCGCGCACTTCGAGGCTCGTACACGTTGCGTCGATATTTTTTACCTCGCCGATAAGTCCGCTCTTTATCAATAAAATCAACCTTAAAAAAGGCAGTGCATACGCCGTTTTTACCGAGTCGAAAAGCTGTAAATTTTTCTTTGCCGCAAGCCCGTAGAGCTCACGCGCCTGCTTTTCGCTCATTGCAACGGGCGATTCGCTTATGACGTGTTTGCCGCTTTCGAGCGCCTTTTTAATATAACCGTACCTCAGTTCGGGGCGAACGGCGACGTATACGGCGTCGCAGTCCGCAGCTAACTTATCAAAGTCGGCGTACTTGTTTTTCGACGGCAGAGTGACTTCGGTTTCGTCGCAATATATGCCTTCGATTTCGATTCCGTTGACGGTTTCCGCCTGCTTGACAAGCTTTAACACGGTGGGGTCGCTGCCCGCTATACCCACTTTGACAAGCTTATCGGCTCTCAACTGACTGCTCGATATGCCCTCCGTTCTGGGCAGATAAACGACTTTGCAGTACTCGTTCAAATAATCGAACTTCCCTTCCCAGTCCGAGCCGAGCGCAAATATCGATACGTTGTTGCGCTTGATATCGTCTATCTTCTGACCGACGTACTCTTCGGGAATTACCTCGTCGGCAATGCCCGTATTGCGTACCGCCTCCATTCTTTCCATAAGGCTTTGCCTTACGTTGATTTTGCCGCGCGTAATATCGAAATTCTCGGTTGTAACTCCCACAATCAGGTAATCGCCGAGCGCCTTTGCACGCTTTAAAATATTTATATGCCCTTCGTGCAATAAATCGAAGGTTCCGTAAGTAATGACTTTTATCATTTTAATCCTATATTATTTCTCTTGTTTTAAGCTCTCTGAACGCAGATATAAGTTTATCGTAATCGGCGAAGTCGAGATTGCCCATATGCCCCACGCGGAAAACGGTTTCCTTCAACTCGCCGCCGTTGGGACAGATGAAAATACCGTACTCGTCCTTTAACGTTTCGAAAACCTTATAAGCCGCGTTCGGCTTGTCCGTAAGCGTTAGCGAAGTGACCGCGTTGGACTGTTTATCCGCAAACGGCTTGAACGGTAAATCCTTGATACCCTTTCTGAAATACTCCGCAAACGCCTTGCTTCTTTTCAATTCGCCGTCGACCCCGCCGTCTCTTTCAATCTGCTTTAAGCGCGCGTTTATCTGCAATAATATCCCCACCGCGGGCGTAAACGGAGTCTGTCCGCGCTCGCCGTCTTTGAGATAATTTTTCAGATTAAAGTAAAACGTATTTACTTCCGATTGCTCAATCCTGTCAAGCGCGTTCTTATTTGCGCAGATTATCGAAATACCCGGAGGCACCGCCAAAGATTTCTGCGACCCCGTTATAACCAAATCCACGCCGTACTTCTTCATATCCAAGTCGTCGCATAAAAACGAGCTGATTGCGTCGACGATTAAAAACAGACCGTTTCTCTTGCAGAAATCGGATATCAGTCCGATATCGTATAACACGCCCGTAGAAGTTTCGCCGAGGTTGACCAAAAACGCGGTATATCCCTTATTCTCATAAGGCGCAAGCTGTGCCGCCGTCAGCGTTTTACCCTTTTCGCAGACTACCGCAGTATAGGGAATACCGTGCACTCCGCAGATTTCGCAAAATCTGTGACCGAACGAACCGCCGTCTACTATCAGCGCCTTGTCCTTACTACTCAGCGTATTCATAACGGCGGCTTCCATAGACGCCGTGCCCGAACCCGTGATAAAAATTACCCTCGCGTCGTCGGGCGCTTTGAAACACTTTTTTAACAGCTTTTCGTTTTCAAACGTTACGGCAGAAAACTCCGCCGTTCTGAAATAAGGAATTTCCTCGCTGCCTATCGCCCTTATTTCCTCGTTCATCATTACAGGTCCTACCGCAAAATTAAGCATTGTGACCCTCCTTTTCTGTTATATCCGTATAAGGTTTATTCATATCCAAAGTATAGTAATGGTTACTTACTTGGCTCTCGGGCGGGGGCAACTGCATATAGTCGCCGTACAGCGCCGTTAAATACCCGTCGCTGTCTTTGACCGACGCGAACTCCGCGCCCTCGAAAGCGTAGCTGTCCGTCTTTTCGAACAGACTTTTCGGCACGGGGATATTGTGTATTATATCCGACGAAACGTATTCCGCAGTTTCATAGTCGTACTTTTTTAAAAGCTTGTCAAGCTTTAACAAATACTTTCTGCCGTCGGCGTGTTTAAACAGCGATATTATCAGCCGTTTATACCAAGGGTATTTCTTTGCGGTGAAATCGAGGAGAGCCAGATTTGCTCTGAGGCTCAACCGCCTGCACTTGCGCTTATATTTCTTTTGCGCCGCCTTACCCTTAGGCAGACCGATGAGCGGAAATATATCGACGTACAAGCCGCCCTTATAATCGCTGTGCCTGTTGAAATCTTCGATTAAAGTTGTCGTTTTATCGTCGACCTTATTAAAAAAGTAAATATAATTGCTCTCGGCTAACGTGCGCAGTGCAAACCGCTCCGAAAGCTCGGTCTTGCAAATTTCGGTAAACTTCTCGTAATCGGGACGCGGCATACAGAAATCTATGTCGTCATCCCACGGAATAAAGCCTTTGTGACGGACTGCGCCCAAAAGCGAACCGAAATCGAGATAATACCGCAGGGAATGTTTTTCGCATATCCTCTTTATCTCTTCGGCTATTTCAAGTAAATTTCGTTGAATATCGTTCATTTATTACCTATCAATCGAAGACCGTCTTTACCTCGCCGCTGCGTTTATAGGGAAACGCGTAAATCAAATCGGGAAGCTTTTCGCATATCCGTTCGCATATCTTGTCCGCGCCGTCGATTATATTGAAAACCTGAGTGTTGTTTATCGACTTTTCGGGGTCGAACGTCTGCTTTTTGCGCGTGTGCCTTTCGCTGTCTATCCCGCAGAAACCGAATATTTTTTCAACCGTTTTATCGTAATTGTATATTAAATCTTCGAACTGCACGAAAAGAATATTCTTCTGCCCGCGCTGCAAATCCGCCCGCTCGTGCATTGCCAGCCAGTAATCGCAAAAACCGTCAATATCGCGCGGCATGGGCATCGTCTGACAGCCGTACTTTGCCGTACTCCAAAAATATTTATCCGAAATATAGATATCGCGCGGATCTCTGTCGACGACTATCAAGCGGAAATCGTCGTCGAAAAAGCGCCCGACGACGTTGCTCTGCTCGGGATAAATAAGGTGGTCGTACACCATATCGTCGTTACCCTTTCGGCACAACTCGAAATACGTATTTATAAACTCGCGCGCGGCTTGCATAAACTCTTCGTGCGAGGCAGTTAAAAACCTCTGCGGGTCGTTGTCGTGAACGTATTTACAGCCCAAAACGCCGTATCTTCTTTTAAAGAAAATCTTCGCCGCAATCTGCAACATAGCCTTACCGAGCGAAAACCTCGTTTTGGTAGTGTGCGCAAGACAATTCTTTTCGCCGCTCACGGAAACCGTATCTATGAGCTTATTCACGCTTTGCATATATTTTTCGCCGAGAAGCTTTTTGTACGAACCGTACCACCCGAAGTTATAGCGGTATTGCTTGTACATCTCGTTATAAAAATCGTTGAGCGCGATATCGCGGCTGTAATAGTCTGCGTTTTCGTGATAAAGCCGCGCCTCCAAATCAAATATTCCGCCCGCACAGTTCAAATTCGTGTGCTCGTAGCGGTTACCCAAGGCGCAGCTTACGCCCTCTACCTCCGAAAGCAAATCGATAACGGCGGAAGAGCCCGTTCCGTAGTAACCGGTTACTGCAATTTTCATTCGAGCTCTTTCACCTCCTTTTGCTCCTCCTTTTTGCCGCGTCTTAAAAATCTTTTTACCATATCCACGAAATACTTAAAGTTCTCCGTACGGCAGAACATAACCGTCATTGCGATAAGCGCAAACGCCACTGCGCCCAGCATCTGCAACACGAATACCCATATTGCAACTTTCGTTATCAGCAGATTGAATATTGCGTAGCTTGCGGCGCACACAATCACCGTGATAATAAAATAGGCGAGCTGTCTTAAATACTGCTTTTTCGGAGATACCCCGAAGAAATGTTTATAAATTACGTACTCTTTCGAAATAAACGGACACACCAGCGTTGAAATCGCGGTGGCGAGCACCACGCCGATTAAGCCCATATACCAGCCTAAAAGTATCGACAGTCCGATATTGAGCGCCGCCTGTACCACCATGACCCACGTATCCTTTCTGTGTAACGCGGTTGCGTTCTGTACGGATACGGCGGGCACGTTCATACTGATAAAGTAGTAATTGCAGCATATCGCAATAGCTATTTCTATCGGCAGAACGAAGCTTCCGCCGAAAAAGAGGGTTATGAACGGCTGAATAAGCGTTATAAAGCACGAACAGCAGAAACAGGTTATGAAAAAGGCGACGAACATCGTCCTTTCATATACTTGCAGACACTTAGGTCGCTCCTCCGCTACCGCCAGATTGCCGAAACTGTTTGTAAACGCGGAAAATACCTGACTGTAAAGCGTCTTTAAAGTCTGCGTTATGAGCGTGTAATTAGAGTACAGTCCCACCAGCGCAACGCTGAACATTGCGGACGTTATTATGCTGTCCGACGATACGACTATCGTAGAGCATAAATTCTGCAAAAATACGGGCATAACCTTGCCGAAAAACATTTTCTTTTCGTCCTTCGACAGTCTTTCGGTAACTTTTTGTTTTACGTACGGGTAATGCCTGTTGACGTAAAGCGTGCATATGACGTTATCCAGCACGGTAAACGCTATCATTACGATGATATACGATAAAAAGCTTTCCGTGCAGAGCAGCAATACCGTCTGTAATATTATCGACAGAATTTTGGTTGTGCCGTGCACTATCGTAACGACTTTGGAATTCTGGTCGGCATACAGTATACTTTTTTTGTAGGCAAACGTGTAGCTTGCCGACGAATTTATTACGTACAACAGAAAGTAAATAATAACTTCCCGCTGCGCAACCTCCGTTTCCGCAAAGAAGGGAATGACGAAAGCCGTCGCCGTGCCGAGCAAAAGTATTATGCCCGCTATAAGAAGATACGCTCTTTTATAGAATAACAGGTATTTGCCGATTTTTTCGTGGTCCTGCTCGTGTATGGGCTGATACAGAAAAAACACCATTGCCGAGCCTAATCCGAGCTCAGTCAACGATAAAAAGGTTATTATGCTCGAAAATAAACTGCTTAACCCTAAATATTCCTCGCCAAGCCTTGCCGCAAATACCTTTCTTACGGCAAAGGACGCGAAAATAATAAGGATATAATTGATTATTCCGACAACACTGTTTAATGCTGTATTTTTTACGCGAGATTTTCCCATTCGACAACTCTCTTTTTAAAGACCGAATTTCAGCCCCCGAGTAATTCCTTTAACTGTTCACAAATTTTTGCGGGAGAAAAAGCCTCCGCCCTTTCAAGCGATAACGCACAATATTTTTCGTATTCTGCGGTATCGGTGTATAACTCAGTCAACGCTTGCGTAAGACCGCCCACGTCGCCGATTTCCGTCAATTTGCAGTACTTACCGCCGCCCGAAACTTCGCCGTCGTCGCTGTTAGTCATAACGCACGGCTTACCCAAGGTCATCGCCTCTACGATAACCGTCGGCAACCCCTCCCATTGACTTGATAAAAGATTGATATGCGACGCGGTTATATAGTCGCAGACGTTGGTCTTAACACCCTCGAAATGGCACAGCTCTTCCACGCCGAGCTTCTTTGCAAGCTCCTGCATATCGGCAAAAATCGGACCGTCGCCCAAAAAGACGATATGCTTTTCAAGCCCTCTTTCCTTTAAACTCTTTACCGTTTGTATTGCGATATCGTGTCCCTTTCCTTCGGCAAAGCGACCGACCGTCAGAATAAAATCGCCGTACTTTTCTTTCAGTTCGTTTACCGTTTGTCCGTCTACCTGCTTTTCGCGGATAAAGGTCGGATTGTAAATTTTGTATATCTTCTTGCCGCGCATATACTTATGCCCTGCGTAGATATTTTTCTGCCCCGCCGACGACAGCGTGACGAACTTGTCAATCTTTTTATAGAGCATCGGGTACGCGTCGCAGATAGCGAAATACGCTATGATATTGCCGTGACACCAGCAAATCTTTTTATCCGCCTTTATAAACCTTTTGGCTACGAACGACAAGTCGTTTATATGCCCCGAAAAGGCAATGGCAACGTCGTATTTGCGCCGCCTTGTAAACAGCTTTTTTATCCCTTGCCCAAGCGTTACGAAGGGCGAAAGCATAGCGTATGCGTACTTGCCCCACCACCATTTTTTAACGCCGTAGCTGTATAGTTCGGGGCACGCTCTGGTCGAAAGGCGCTTTTTAAAGTATTTTACGCCCTCCGGCAACTGCCCCGCAAGCTCGCCGTATTTGGGCGATAAGTTGTAGACGTCGACCTCGTGACCCGACTTTTTGCAGAGGTTGATAAAATCCAATCCCACCCTCTCTATTCCGCCGAAGCCAAGCCCGTCGAACACAAACGATATCTTCATTTAAATTACCTTTGCTATCAGCTTGATTAAAAACGTGCTTTTATGCTTTAAGCAATACAGCGCAAGCTTCTCTTTTTTATTGCTTTTGAACTGCGCTTTATTTAAAATTTCCCGCACCCGCTCTTCCGAAAGTTTTTGTTTTATCTCTCTTTTAGCCTCGCGGTATTTCTTTACCCTTACAACCGACACGGCAACGTTGAAAAACGAGTGCGCCGTTATTCTCGCCACCTGCTTTCCGAACTGCTCTTCCGGCAGATATTTTAAGTAGAAGTCGGCGCGCCATAAAGGCTCGTCCCAACCGAACAATTTCTTTTTGCCGCGGGTCAAGGACTGGTTGTCGACTCTGTAATAATACAGCCGCTCGTGCGAGAAATACAGGCTGTCCGCCCTATATATAGCCACGTACGACACGCAACTGTCCTCGCCTATGCAGATTTTATCGGGAACGTCGAGCTGAATTTCCGACACAAGCTCCCTTTTAAAAGCCTTTCCCCATACGGACGGCGGAAACCTTTTTCCGTCTGATCCCGTTACGAGCGTGGGGAAAATTTCATTTTCGATTTGCTCTCTACTATATGCGCCCTCGCGGTAAGCGGGCTGCGATTTTTTGCCGTCGGGATACGCTTCGTAACCGAAGCAAACGATATCGTAACGCTTTTCCGCCAAAATACCGCCGACAATTTCGAGCATTTTTATGTTCACGCAGTCGTCGCCGTCGACGGCGATTATATAGTCGCCCTGCGCAATTTGCGTGCCCGCCTTTCTCGCCGACACAAGTCCGCCGTTTACCTTGTGAATAACCTTTATTCTCTCGTCCTTTTGAGCGTACTCGTCGCAGATTGCGGGGCAGTTATCGGGCGAACCGTCGTCGACCAAAATCAACTCGAAGTCGGAAAACGTCTGGTTTAGAATACTGTCGACGCACTGCCGTAAATATTCTTCGACTTTATTTATCGGTACTATTACGGAAAACAGCATTTAAGCCTCCACTACGCCGAAAATTTTCTCGTTTATCTTGTCTTTATCGAAATGCGCTTCCGCCAAAGCTCTGCTCGATAAGGACATTTCCTCGATCTTATCCTTGTTTTCAAGCATAAAAATCATTCTTTCCGCAAGCTCGTCCACACTGCCCTTTTCGACAAGATAGCCGTTATAACCGTCTTTGACAGTGCTTCTGCAACCCTGAACGTCCGAAGTGATTACGGCTCGTCCGACAGCCTCCGCCTCCATAACGCTGACGGGCATACCCTCACGGTACGACGGCAGAACGTATACCGCGCAGTCCTCGATATAGGGGCGGACGTCCTTGGTCGTGCCCAGATAATTTATACTGTTATCGTCGATATACTCCTGTATGTCGGCAACCGTGACATTGCCCTCGCCACCGAGGTAGTTGAACACCGCGTCGGGATATTTTTGTTTTACAAGCCGCGCCGCCTCGCAGTACTCGATAACCCCCTTTGTTTTAAGCATACGGGCTATCATTAAAAAGGTGTGATAATTTTTAACAGGCTTGTACGCAAAGCGGTTTAAGTCGACGCCTATGCCGAAAACCTGCTCGACCTTATCTTCCTTTACAAGCTTGCGGGAGAGAAATTCCGCCTTGTCGTCGTCGTTTAAAAAGAACACCTTGTGCGGAATTTTAAACGATTTTCGGTACATTTTGCAGACGGCGAAACGGATAAGCTTCCACTTTAAGCCGTTGTTGATAAAAACGTCGCCGCCGCCCTCGACCATTGAGAATATCTTTTTTACGCCCGCTTTTTTCGCCGCGCGCACGCCGAAAATATTCGGCTTCATCATAAACGTAAACACAATGTCGGGCTGAAACTCTTTGATAATTTTCAGATATTTTTTCTTTAACGACAGCACTTTAAAGGGGTTCGTGCCGCGGTTGGAATCGTTTACGCAGTAAAATTTTACGCCCTTTTCCTCTATAACCTGCGACTGTTCGTCGTCGAAAGCGACCGCGCCTACCTCGTAGTTTTCACTTTGAAGCTTTTCGATAAGCGATTTTCTGAAAAATGCAACAGACCACGAAGTCGTGCAAATGAGTAAAATTTTCATAAAGTCAATCACTCCGTATCGGTGTGCAAAAATACCCTTTCACTCTCGGGCGGGAGCGTCATATAGTCGCCGTAAAGCGCGGTTAAAATTTCGTCGAAGTGAGCGTATATCGGGAACGTTCCGCTCTCGAATTTGTGTTCGACAAGCTCGTCCACAACGTAGTTTTCGTACGGAATGTGAAAGGTTGCGTACACGTCGTTTGCAATGAATTTGCGCTTGGTTTGCATACCGTTGTACTTGGTTGAAACAGCCTCGTACTTTTTCAGTATGCTCTTTTTTGAACGAAACAAGCCCAAAAGCTTTGTGCCGAAAACGAGAATTTTGCCCTTGAAGGAATACTTCTTCCAGTCGACTTTTCCCTTCTTCATCATTCCCTGCAATTTTTTAAGCGCAAAAATCTGCTTTTTAAACTTCTTTTCGTCGTCGGGCGCGTTGTCCAAAACGAACACGTCGAGGCAAAGATGCGAAACCTTTACCCCCTCGAAGTCGAACGGCTCTTTATATTCGATACCTTCCACTCTGTCGTGGCGGCACCAGCCAAACGGAGTACCTTCCAGATAACCGCCCGCAACGCGCTTGAACTTTTCGAAATCTTCGCGCTTCATTACTATATCAACGTCGTCGTCCCACGGAATAAAGCCGTTGTGCCTGACCGCGCCGAGCATAGACCCGCCTATCAGCGAATAAGGTATATTTTCTTTTTTACAAATGCCGTCGGTAAACTGTAAAAGCTCGAAAAGCTTACCGTGAACAAACCGACGAAATTCTTCGTTATCCATTTTTAATTCAGTCCTTCAACCGTCAAATCGGCCGCAATACCTTTATAGTATTCCTCTTCACAAAGGTGCAGTGCGTCGCCGCGCTTGACCCTTACCGTAAACACTCCCTGCGTGCCGATATAAAAATCCTTTGCGGGGTTGTCGCCTATATAAGCCGTCCGGTTAAATGCGACTTTCATCTCGCCGCACATAATTCTGAAAGCTTGATCCGACGGCTTTCGGAAAGCTTCGCCGCCGAGCTCGTCGGTGATTATGATGCTGTCGAAAAGCGCATAACAACCGAGCGCTTCAAGCTTTTTCTTCTGCCCGTCCACTCTGCCGTCGGTTATTATCCCCACCGATATGCCGCGGCTTTTAAGCTCTTCTATGAACGGCAGAACGTCGGGGTAAAATTGCAAACCTTGCGGGGTATGCTCTCTGTAAACGCGGACAAGCTTTGCTATATACTCTTTGTCGTAATTCAGTCCGAGGCTATCGAGCGTGCGGTTGTAAACGTTTTTACTGTCGGCGGCAAAAAGTGCCAACATATCACCGTAACAGTTTATACCGAAGTCCTTTTCAATCCGCGCGGCAACCGCCTTGAACCCGCTATGCACGTACTGGATTTCGGGGTACAGCGTGTCGTCCAAATCGAATATTACCGCTTTGATTTTTCTTGCGGCAAGGCAATCGCATAGAGCCGACATCAGCTTACCCTTATACTGCCGTCGAAGCGGGCGAACGTAACTTTGTCCTGCCAGCTTTCCGAGTAGGAAAGCTTTTCGCCGCTGAGCAGTCTGTACAGATTTTCACAGCTGTCCGCGCCCGCCATTATGCTCATAGGCGCGCCGCCGCCGAAGCGCGGGTTGATTTCGATATACTTGATTTCGCCGTTATCGCACAGAAAGCACTGCACGGTTATCTGTCCGATAAAGCCGAACGCTTTCACAAGCCGCTTTACGTCGGCTATTATCGCCGCGTTTTTCTCTATTCTGCCCTTTAACACCTCGCCGCTGCGCGTGGCAATTCTCAGGCGCGGCACGACGGTTATTATATTGCCGTCGAAATCGGAAAAACAGTCGACCGTGTATTCCCTGCCCGATACGCACTCCTGCACAATCGGCTCTTTTACGTATTCTCTGAAAAAGTTCAGTTCCTTTTCGCTGTCGACTTTAAACGCGTTGATACTCGAACTGCCGTTTAAGGGCTTGATAAACAGCGGTAATTCGTAATTACCCGAATTTATATCTTCGTCCGTTATTACCCGCGGATAGCCGAAGCCGTGCTCTTTGAAAAAGTCCGCCGTCTTAAATTTATCGCAACATATCGAAACCGCGTCGAAGTCGGAAATGAGCACGCGTGCATGCGTTGCCTTTTCAATTTTCTCTTTATTTGCCGCAAGCTTCTCGAGCTCGGTGTCTATGGTCGGAACAATCAGCGAAATACCGTTTTGGTTGCAGATGGAAATTATCGCGTCGATATAGTCGTCGGCGCTTATCCTCGGAACAAGAAAATAACCGTCGGCGAAATACAGCGCCGGCGCCGTAGCGTTCATATCCGCGGCAAATACCTTGCCCTCTATTTTAAGTCTGTCGCGCGCCGCCTTGAAGCAGTTGACAAGCTCTACCCTTCTGCCCGCGCTCATTATCAAAACGTTAATTTTCATCTTTGTCGTTCTCTTTACCGCTACCAGTAAAATACTCCATAGTCGCCTGACCTTCCTGAGAAATGCCCGAGCGCCTGAATACCTTTAAAACCGTCTTTAAAATAATGGAAATATCCTTCCACAGCGTAATCTTTTTAATGTACTTTAGATCGAGAGCGAATTTCTCGTCCCAGGAAATTGCGTTTCTGCCGTTGACCTGCGCAAGCCCCGTCAGCCCCGGACGCACGTCGTGACGGTGGCGCTGCGCCTCGCTGTAAAGGGGCAGATACTGCACGAGCAAAGGACGCGGTCCTACTATCGACATATGCCCGACGAATATATTGAAAAGCTCGGGCAGTTCGTCAAGCGAGGTACTGCGAAGGAATTTGCCGTACTTTGTAAGCCGCTTGTCGTCGGGCAAAAACTCGCCGTTCTCGTCCTTCTCGCACGTCATAGTGCGGAATTTTATCAGCTTGAATATCTTTTCCTCGCCGTACGTTCCGAAGGCTAAGCCGCGCTTTTTACACTCTTTTTTAGAGAGCTTTTTTCTTCTGCCGGGGCGAAGCTGGGTGAAAAACGGATTGCCCTTCATCTTGATTGCGCCGACGATTATCAATATCAACAGCGGAAGCGAAAGCACGATAATGGCAAGTCCGCTCAGAACCATATCGTAAAAGCGTTTGAAAAACTGTCTGTACAGTATGGCGGAAAGCAATATCCAGACCGCAACGCAGACTACGCAGATTATTAAAATTCCCCACCACTCGGCGACAAGATTTTCAAAAAACTCTTTCATTTAATCAAAGCAAGCCCTTACGATTTCTATTATCTTCTGCTGTTCTTCTTCCGTCATTTTGTTGTCCGACGGCAGACACAGTCCGCGCGTGAATATATCCGCGCCCACGTCGACGCCGCCGCCCGCGATATACGCGTTGGTCGTACCTCTGCCGTCGCCCTCCGTCGTGATAAACGGATTCATACGGTAAATCGGCTGCATATGCATAGGCTTCCATATAGGTCTGCCCTCTGCGTTGAAGCTTGCCAGCGTTTCTAAAATTTCAGTCGGACACGATTTGCCGTGCTCTTTTATATACAGAGCTTCCGTTTCGCCCCTGACCTGTCTGCACATGGCTTTTTCGTCTATGAGAAGGCACGACAGCCAGAAGTTAGGTACGGAATTTTTTCCGTCGTAAGGGTTCATAGTTACGGGCAAGCCCTTGAAACCCTCTTTATACCTCTCGTAAACCGCACGCTTCTGCGCGATATGCTCTTCAAGGTGCGGGAGCTGTCCGCGGACGACGCCCGCCACGACGTTGCTCATACGGTAGTTGTATCCCAGCTCCTCGTGCTGATACCAGGGGGCGTTCTCGCGGCTCTGCGTCGACCATTTGCGCGCCTTGTTAGCCTGCGCCAAGTCGTTCGTGAGCAACATTCCGCCCGCCGACCCCGTTATTATTTTATTTCCGTTAAAGCTGATAATGCCTATATCGCCGAACGTGCCCGTCTGTCTGCCCTTATAGGTTGCGCCGAAGCTCTCCGCCGCGTCCTCGATTATTACCGCTCTGTGCTTGTCCGCAATTTTACGGATTTCGTCTAATTTGGCGGGCACGCCGTAAAGATTTGCAACGACTATATGCTTTACTTCGGGATAAATCTCGAACGCCTTTTCGAGCGCCGCAGGGTCCATATTCCAGGTGTCGCGCTCGGTGTCGATGAACACGGGCACGCCGCCCTCGTACACCACGGGGTTTACCGTCGCCGAAAAGGTCATATCCGTACAGAATACTTTATCGCCGCGCTTTATCCCCGCAAGCTTCATGGCAAGGTGAAGCGCCGCCGTGCCCGTTGCAAGTCCGACCGCATATTTACAGCCCGCCTTTTGGGCTACTATTCTCTCGGTTTCGTTTATATTTTCACCCACCGTGGACATCCAGTTCTTGTCGAACGCGTCCTTCATCCACTGCAATTCTTCGCCGTGCATCGTGGGGGTTGCCAGCCAGACCTTTTTATCAAATGCTTTAAATTTACCGTTTAACGTAAACATATCTGCTCCGTATTGACATAATTCGCCATAATTACAAACTATATTATAATATAATATAGTCAGAAAAGCAATAGAATTACGGTATTTTTCCTTTATCTACCCCTTCACATATATTTTGTACCGAAAAGGCGGCTCGTATCAGAGCCGCCCCGTTTTAATTTTGTATTCTGTTTATTTTTTATAACCCTCGGGGTTATTCGTCTGCCATTTCCACGCGGAGGCGCACATCTCGTCTATGCCAAGCTCCGCCTTCCAGCCGAGCTCCCTCTCCGCTTTCGCCGCGTCCGCATAGCAAGCCGCTATATCGCCCGACCTTCTCGGTTTTATAACGTAGGGTATCTTGTGACCGCAAGCCTTTTCGAACGCGTGAATGACGTCCAAAACGCTGTAACCCTTTCCCGTGCCGAGGTTGTAAATGTATACGCCGCTTGAATTTAATTTGTCAATCGCCGCAACGTGCCCCTTTGCAAGATCGACGACGTGAATATAGTCGCGCACTCCCGTGCCATCGGACGTGGGATAGTCGTTGCCGAAAACCCCCACCTCTTTAAGCTCGCCTATCGCAACCTTGGAAATGTACGGCGTCAGATTGTTGGGAATACCTTTGGGGTCCTCGCCTATCAGCCCGCTTTCGTGCGCGCCTACGGGATTGAAGTACCGAAGCAGTACCACCGTCCATTCTTTGTCGGCTTTGTACACGTCAGTCAGCATTATTTCCTGAAAATACTTACTTGTGCCGTACGGATTGGTCGTGCCGCCTATCCTGTTGTTTTCGGTGAGAGGCAACGCTTCGGGGTCGCCGTAAACGGTTGCCGACGATGAGAAAACTATTCTTTTACAGCCGTGCTCGCGCATCGACTGCAACAGCATCAGCGTGCCGTTCAGATTGTTGTCGTAGTATTCCACGGGCTTTGCACAGCTTTCGCCGACGGCTTTGAGCCCCGCGAAATGTATTACCCAGTCGATTTTATTTTCGGTAAAAATCTTATCGAGAGCCGCCTTGTCGCGCACGTCGGCGTTGTAAAACTTAACGCTCTTACCAGTAATCTTCTCCACGCGTAAAATACTCTCTTCGCAGGAGTTGGACAGATTGTCCACGACCACGACGCCGTAGCCGCTTTTAATGAGTTCGACGCAGGTGTGCGTGCCGATATAGCCCGCGCCGCCCGTCACAAGTATGTTGCAATTCATAATAACCTCTTTTTATCAGTTCTGCGGTTTGTACGTCGTAACTAATTCCGACACGAGGTTTTTCATACGGTCGGTTTCTTCGTACGCCGCCGAGTAGAGCTCGGCAAGCTTGCTCCACAAAAACTGCTCGTCGAGCGATATGGGGTTGGCGATATTGATTAGTCCGTTGGGGGTCGTCTGCATACCCTCCTCGTCCATAAGCCGCTCCTCGTACAGCTTTTCGCCGGGGCGCAATCCCGTACACTTGATTTCTATATCGACGTTGGGTTCGAAGCCAGAAAGCTTGATAAGGTTGTAAGCCAAGTCGTAAATCTTGACGGGCTCGCCCATATCGAGCACGAATATCTGCCCGCCGCTTGCGTACGCGCCCGCCTGCAAGACGAGCGACACTGCCTCGGGTATGGTCATAAAGTATCTGATTATGTCCTTGTGCGTGACCGTGACGGGACCGCCCTCCGCTATCTGCTTTTCAAAGAGCGGTATTACCGAGCCGTTCGAGCCCAAAACGTTGCCGAAGCGCACCGCGACGAACTTGGTGTTCTTGCTGTTTCTGCCGATGGTCTGAACTATCATTTCGCAGATACGCTTGGTTGCTCCCATGATATTCGTGGGGTTAACGGCTTTATCCGTCGAAATCTGCACGAAGGTTTTAACTCCGTGCTTGTCCGCGCAGCGCGCAACGTTGAGCGTGCCGAACACGTTGTTTTTTACCGCCTCGTTGGGGCTGGTTTCCATGAGCGGCACGTGCTTGTGCGCCGCCGCGTTGAATACTATGCCGGGACGGTATTTTGTGAAAACGTCCTCCATTTTACCCTTGTCCCTTATGCTCGCAATGAGCGCCAGAAGGTTGAGCGAGGGATATTTTCTTTTAAGCTCCTGTTCGATATCGTACGCATTGTTTTCGTAGATATCCAAAATGATGAGTTGCTTGGGGTTGTGGGTGGCTATCTGACGGCAAAGCTCGCTGCCTATCGAGCCGCCTCCGCCCGTGACGAGTACTACCTCGCCCTCGATATAACCCATTATTTCGTCGAGGTTGACCTGAATCTGCTCTCTGCCAAGAAGGTCGGTTATGCGCACCTCGCGCAGAGCCGCAACGCTCGCGTCGCCGTTAACTATCTGATAAATTCCGGGGAGCGTTTTGACCTTGCACTTGGTCTTTTTGCATATTTCGTAAATGCGTTTTACGTCCGACTTTGTCGCCGAAGGTATCGCAATTAAAATTTCGTCTATCGCGTACTTTTCGGCGTACTTGGCAATCTCGGCGGTCGTGCCTATGATTTTTACGCTGCTTATACGCTTGCCTATCTTGGTTTCGTCGTCGTCGATTACGCAGACGGGGTTATAGGCTATTTTATCCGACGTCTGAATTTCCCTTATAATCGCCGTGCCCGCGTTGCCCGCGCCGATTATCATCGCCCTGATTTTACCCTTACTGCTCTTTGTTATCGAGTACTTTACCATCACGTAAATACGCTTGGAGTAACGTACGGTAAGCGCAAGGAAGAAGAACGTCAGTACGAAATAAAACTGTTTATACACGCCGAAGTCGAGCGGGATACTGTAAGAAAGTCCGACGCTGAAAATGCACAGAGACGCGGCGACAAGCTTTAACGTATCGAAAAGTCCTATCGAGTCGAATACTATGCGGTACAGTCTGAAAACTTCTAAAAAGAAAAGCGCAACCGCGACGTTCGCCAGATACCATACGGGCAAACGCCAGGTGTAAGATACGAACGGAATATATTTTTCCGTCGCAAGCACGGCAATAAGCATCGACAGCGTTATCGCTCCCAAGTCGCACAGCAATATTAAAAGCCTTCCGCTTATTTCTCTCTTCCTTTTACTCACTTAACCCACCAACTTTTCTTTGTAAAAATCGTAGTTCTCTCTCAATTGACCCCGTACTATTCCACGGATACGCACTTTGCGAGGTTGCGCGGCATATCCACGTCAAGCCCCTTGGCAACGCATACGTAATAGCTTAAAAGTTGCAGGGGTATGACCGCTAAACTCGTGGTAAAATACGCCTCGGTTTTCGGAACGTAGAATGTAAATTCGGAATGTTCCTGAAGCGAATAATTGCCTTCGAGCGTCACGCTCATAATCTGCGCCCCGCGCGTTTTGACTTCCGAAAGGTTGCTTACAGCCTTTTCTGCAAGCCGCATCTGGGTTATCAGTCCGATAACCAGCGTACCCTCCTCGATAAGGCTTATATGTCCGTGTTTGAGTTCGCCCGCCGCATACGCGTCGGAATGAATGTAGCTTATCTCTTTAAGCTTTAAACTGCCCTCTAAGCAGATTGCGTAGTCGATACCTCTGCCTATGAAGTACACGTCCTTTTTGTTGGCTATCTTCGAGGCAAACCATTTGAGCCACTCGTCGTCGGACAATATCTTTTCCATCGACGCGGGCAGTGCGAGCATTTCGTCTATGAGCTGCGCGTATCTGTCCTCGTCGATTTTTCCGTTTATCAAAGCGAGCTGAACGGCAAGCGCGTAAGACACTATGAGCTGTGCGCTGTACGCCTTGGTCGTCGCAACCGAAATCTCGGGACCCGCCTTGGTGTAAATCACGTTATCCGCCTCGCGCGCAATTGCCGAGCCGAGCACGTTGACGATTGCAAGCGTAGCAACTCCCGCCGCCTTCGCCCCGCGCAGCGCTTCCAGCGAATCCGCCGTTTCGCCCGACTGGCTGATTACCACGACCAACTCGTTTTCGCCGTAAACGGGACTGCGGTATCTGAACTCCGACGCGACGTCCACGTCGACGGGAATACGCGCCAAATCCTCGATAACGTATTTTGCAACCATTCCCACGTGGTAAGCCGAACCGCACGCCGCTATGCGTATGCGCTTGAACGAGCTCAGTTTTTCGTCGGAAAGCCCCGCCTCCGACAAATCGATTTTTCCGTCTTTTATCAGCGAATTCAAAGTGTCCGTGACCGCCCTCGGCTGTTCGCGGATTTCTTTGAGCATATAGTACTTGTAACCGCCCTTTTCAGCCGCGTCCGCGTCCCAGTCGATTTTGACGGGCTGCTTCTCGATTACTTTTCTGTCGACGTTGTAAAAGGTCGCCTTGCCCTTTTCTATGCGGGCGATTTCCATATTGTCGACGTAGTAGACGTTGCGCGTATACTTTAAAATCGCGGGCACGTCCGAAGCGACGAAGCTGCCTTCGTCGGCAACGCCCACAATAAGCGGGCTGTCCTTTCTCGCAATGTAAATCTCTTCGGGATAATCCTCGAACATAACGGCGATTGCGTACGAGCCGCGCACGCGCAGCGTAAAGCTTACCATCGCCTCCAACGGACTCTTCCACTTCTTGTAGTAGTAATCGACAAGCTTGGTGGCTATCTCGGTGTCCGTTTCCGAATAGAACGTGTATCCCTTGGACGTGAGCTTTTCTTTAAGCTCGACGTAGTTTTCGATAATGCCGTTGTGCACCGCAACTATTGTCTGGTCGTCGTTGCTGTGCGGGTGCGCGTTCACCTCCGACGGCATACCGTGGGTCGCCCAGCGGGTATGACCTATGCCGCAGGTGCCTTTTAGCGCCTTGCCCTTTTTGAGTTTGTCAGACAGCACGCTCAGCTTGCCGTTGGTCTTTACAATTTCGTGTTTGCCCTTATTGTTTCTTACGGCAACGCCCGCCGAATCGTATCCGCGGTATTCGAGCTTAGAAAGCCCCTCCAACAGTATGGGCGCCGCCTGTTTTTTTCCCGTATATCCGACTATTCCGCACATTTAATCTTTCCTCTCATATCCGCCGCCGACTATCGCGGCTTTGACGCTTTCGGCTATCCTTTCGCACGCCTTTTTCTCTTCCGCCTCGACCATTATTCTCACAAGCGGTTCGGTGCCCGATTCTCTGACTAAAATTCTTCCCTTATCGCCGAGCTCGTCCGCCGCGACCTTGATTGCCTCATTTACGCGCGCGTCCTCCTGAGCCGCCGTTTTGTCCGTCACTTTTACGTTTATAAGTACCTGCGGGTATTCCGTAACAGCCCCGCAAAGGCTTGACAGGCTTGTCCGCTTTTCGAGCATAACCTGCGCTATTTTCAGGCTTGTAAGTATTCCGTCGCCCGTATTCGCCAACTCGCCGAAGATTATATGACCCGACTGCTCGCCGCCTATTACACAGCCTTCAGACAGCATATATTCCCGAACGTACTTGTCGCCGACGGCGGTTTTCGCGTAATTTATACCTGCTTTGTCGAACGCCTTGTAAAGTCCGAAGTTAGACATTACGGTCGTCACGACCGTATTGTTTGCAAGCCGTCCGCGATCCTTTAAATACGTGCCGCAGACGTACAGAATTTTGTCGCCGTTTACGACGTTGCCCTTTTCGTCGACGGCAAGACATCTGTCCGCGTCGCCGTCGTAAGCAAAGCCTATATCCAGCCCCTTTTCTTTAACGAGCTTTTGCAAGCCCTCGATATGCGTGGAGCCGCAGCTTGCGTTTATGTTCAGTCCGTCGGGGTTATCGTTTATAACCGTGACCGTCGCGCCGAGCGCGGTGAAAACCTCTTTGGCAATACCGTAAGCCGAGCCGTTGGCGCAGTCAAGCCCCACCTTCAATCCCGAAAGATTTACTCCGTTGGAAACGAGAAATTTTTTATATTCCTCTTCGCCCTCGTAAAAGCGGAAAACTCTGCCGATATTCTCACGCGTTACGGCAATTTCCGACTTGCCGTCGATATGGTCTTCAAGTTCGGCGATAACGTCCTCGCGCATTTTTTCACCCCTCGCGCAGAAGAGCTTTATGCCGTTATCGTAGTATGGATTGTGGCTTGCCGAAATCATTATTCCGCAGGCTAAATTAAATTTGTTTACCGTAAACGCGACCGCGGGAGTTGTGGTAACGCCCAAAAGCAACGCGTTTGCGCCCGCCGCCGTCAGTCCCGCAATGAGCGCGCTTTCGAGCATATCGCCCGATATACGCGTATCCTTGCCTATAACGACTTCGTAAGGTACGCCCTCCCCGCTCTTTTCGCGGACGTAAGCGCCGATAAACTCGCCGATTTTATATGCGTGTGCGGCGGTCAGGGAGACGTTTGCCTCGCCCCTGAAACCGTCCGTTCCGAAATATCTACCCATTTTTCAACCTTTGTGAACTACGTTACCCTTTCCCTTGTAAATGCTGTCGGCGGGAATTACTCCGCGCACCGACGAGAGCGGATAGACGCGCGTGTGTCTGCCTATTACCGTGCCCGGATTTAAAACGCTGTTACAGCCGACGTCGGCGAAGTCGCCCAAAAACGCGCCCGCCTTTTTCAAGCCGGTAGCCTCCTGCGTTTCGCCGTGAATAACCACGGGGGTTCTGTCCGACTTGATATTGGAGGTTATCGACCCCGCGCCCATATGCGCCTTGTAGCCCAAAATGCTGTCGCCCACGTAATTGAAGTGGGGCACCTGCACGCCGTCGAACAAGATGACGTTTTTTAGTTCGGTGGAATTTCCCACCACGCAGTTTTCGCCGACGAGCGCACTGCCGCGGATAAAGGCGCAATGCCTTACCTCGGTATTCGCTCCGATAATCGCGGGAGCGCCGATATACGCCGTGGGCGCAACCTTTGCGGTCTTGTGCACCCAGACGTTCGGCGATAATTCCGTGAAATCTCCGCCGAGGGTTTTACCCAACTTTTCAATGAGTGCGCTTATGCCGCCGAGGGCTTGCCACGGCTTTTCAAAGCCCTTGAGATATTCCCCCGCAATAGTATGTGACAAATCGTACAAATGAATAATATCAATCAATGTTTCACCGTTTCCGCGCACGTATGCGCATTCCCCGCGCGTGCGCATTTGACTATAATATATAGTTAACTTTATATATTATACTCTTAACGGCACGCTATTGCAAGTATTTTCGACAATTTGCGCCCGCCCCTCCGCACACGCAAAAATTGCCTAAAATTTCCAATTGCCCCCGTAATATGCCGCAACGAACGCGTTTTTTTATAAATTTTCCACTGAAAACTGATTAAAAATTTTTATTGAAATTTTAAGCGCCGAACGGTAAAAACCGTTCGGCGCTTTGAAATCAGCCGAGTGAAATTCTGTCGGAAACACTGCGGATAAACATACCGCTGTCCGTGCCTTCGTCGATACACGCGCTTATATACGACGAGAATTTCTCGCCCGCCCTTGCGGGCTTGAACTGCGCGATAACCGCCGCGATAAGCTCGTCGCGGTACATACTTACGTTTTCCAAAAGCACCGCCTTAACGAGCGTAATTACGTCGTAGGGCGAGTATTCCGTTTCGTTAGTGCGAACGCCCGCGCCCTCGTCCACGCGGTATCTTTCGAACGCTACCGCCTTGTCGGTCTTGTAGTAGTGCGTAGTGCCTAAAAGCTCCGCAGCCTTTAAGTTTGCGGCGGGAATGAGTGAAATTATCTTGCCCTCCAACCTCGAGCCGTACTTCTGCACGCCGTACTGCGCAAGCACGCGCTTGACCAAAAACTGTTCGGATATCGGCTCTTCGGCGGTTACCACCGCCCTTATGGTTCTGATAAGCTCCGCGTCCATATCGCCGCTTAAAAGCGCGTTACCGTCGCACTCCGTAACCTGAGCTTTGGCGACCTTGTACGCCTTTTTATAGTTGCCCGAAACGTTGGTGCTCGTCGAGGTCAGCCTGTCAAGATAGTCCTTGATTTTCTTGATTTCACGCTTGGGATTGTTGAAGAAGTTGACGGAATACAGCCTTATTACGTTCCAGTTGTTGCGCTTTAAGGTATTGACTTGCATTACGTACTTATCCTTGACCGAGAAGTTTTTAGTGCCGTCGCACAGCACCGCCAGAATAAAGTTGCGCTTGTTCTTGGGGTCTAAAACGCCCACGTCGATTTTGAAATCGGAAACGCCGACGTCGCAGCGGCAGTCGTATCCATAGGAGGAAAGCTCCTTGGCTACGTACTTGCCTATACCCGTCTTGTTGATTATAACTTCGTCGTGCGGGGTGGCAATGCCCGTTCTGCCGCGCTCGGCAAACTCCAAGAAGCCCTTCAAGCCCGCAACGCCCCTCGACGTCGTGCGCGACAAATCTATCATCGGATAGCGCATCGACGAGAATACGACCATCTCCTCCCTCGCTCTCGACACCGCAACGTTAAGTCTGCGCCAGCCGCCGAACTGGTTCAAGGGTCCGAAGTTCAAAGAAATTTTGCCGAGCGTGTCGGGTCCGTAGCAGACCGAGAACAGAATTATATCTCTCTCGTCGCCCTGCACGTTTTCGAGGTTCTTGATAAACAGCGGCTCTTCCCTCTCGTACGCAACGTCGTCAAGCCCGTGCTCCGAAATCGCTTTGGTGAGCATTCTTTCGATATACACTTGCTGAGGTGTCGAGAAGGTTACGACGCCTATCGACGAACGGCGCAGGTTGGTATCCGACAGCCTTCTTATAACCTCGGCAACCAGCATTTCCGCCTCTTCCTTGTTGCACTTCGAGCCGCCGCGCTGATACACGCCGTGCTCGACGTAGCGGAACTTTACCTTGCTGTCCAGGGCGTCGGGCGACGGGAAGGTGCACAGCCTCGAAGAATAATACATTATGTTCGAGAAAGCGATAAGGCTTTCGTGCTTGGAACGGTAGTGCCAGGTTAAGTGCTTTTCGGGTATGCCGAGCGCCAGACAGTCGTCGAGAACGCTCTCCAAATCCTCCGTTTCGGGACTGTCCTCGTCCTCGCCTACCGACATAAAGAATGACGTGGGCGGCATCTGCTTGGGGTCGCCGACGATAATCGCGCTCTTCGCTCTCGCAAGCGAGGGCACAGCCTCGCACGTGGGAAGCTGAGAAGCCTCGTCGAAAATCACTATGTCGAAGAGGTCAGGCGTCGCGGGCAGGAACTGCGATACGGTGAACGGCGACATCAGCATACAGGGCGCCACCACCTTTAAAAGCTCGGGGATTTCGCCGAACAGCGTGCGTAAATTCAGACCGCGCAGGTTGCCCTTGGTCTGCCTGTGGAAGGACATCAGCTCCAAAGTGAGCGCGCCCTCGGTTTCCGCGTCGGGCAGACGTGAAATTAAATCGTGACGGATTTTATCGCGCGTAAGCCTTGAAAACTCCTCCAAAATCTGCGAGAAGTTGCTCGCCGTTTCGTCCAATACGGTTGCCGAAAGCCCCGAAAGGCGCGGGTCGGCGGGGATATTTTTCTGCACGAAATTTCTGTAAACGTTCTTGCGGAACGCCGACAGTATTTTTTCGCCGCTTATCTGTCCGCTCTCCAACGCGTCGGTTATGAATGTAAGTCCGTTTTCGTTGAGGCTCTTTGCCGTAGCCTTGTACATAGCCCACGCGGGCAGCATATCGATATTGTCTATAAGCGCGTTGCACTTAGCATAATAATAGTCGTAAATATCCTCGTCGGATATAGCCTGTTTGTCCGCCTCTATGCTGTCGGCAAAGTAGTCGCAGCTCTGCGCGAACGACTTAGCCGAACCGAGCACGCCGACAAACAGCGGCTTTAAATGACCGTCCGAAGCCTTTGCGCATACCGAGTTAAACGCGTCTGCGTTGTAGTCCATAAACACGCCCGAGCAAAGACTGTGGAATTCGTATAAGGGCTGTAAGAAGTCGTCGCGCTTCTTGTCGTTTATGCCGCCGCCCAGCCCGACGAAGTTGGACGACAGCGAGGTGTAAGCCAAAATTTTAAGCTTATCCTGCTCTATTTCGAGCGCCGCCTTTACCCAGTCGAGCTCCTCGCCCTCTTTTACCGGCGTGCGCGCGAGGTGCATTATGCGCTTTACTACCGTGCTCAAAATCTTGGACGACTGCCAGTCGCCGCCGCATTCCTCTATCTCGCCGTCGATTTTGTCGGCGAACTTGCCCAAATCGACAAGCCCTTTGAAATTCACAAGCCAGTTCTTAACGCCCGCGTCGTAGCGCAGGTTTGCGTTATAGAAGATATAAAACTCTCTTTCGTCACATTCGAAGAACACCTTCAGCTCTTCGCGGGAAAGCGTTCTGACAATCTGCACGAGGTTCGAAAGCTTCTTGGACGTGAACGTACTGATTTTCTGATTGAAGGTATTCAGAAACAGCGCAAGGTAATTTTTAAGATGCTTCAATTCCGCAAGCACTACCTCCGCGGAATAGAATACCGAGCGCTTGATTTTTTCGTCGCACTCGGTCAAGTTGACGTTGGTAAACGGCGAACGATAAACTCCGCCGCACTCCCTTGCCGCCGCCTGCGCCGTTAAAAGCATATTTTCGTATTCCGAAAGCTTTTTCGCGGTCAGATTGTCGTAGAACGTGCTCTCGATATTGACAAGCTCGGGCGCGGACATATTGGCAAGATAGTTGACTATGCCCTCGTATACCGATACGCCCAGACCGCGCTTTTTGTGAAGAGCATAGAGCGGCTGATACAACGTGTCGCGGTACTCGCATATGGTTTCGCCGTCGGCAATAAACCGCGTTTCGTCGTACTCCGATTTGAGCGCAAGCGTATTCTCTATCGAGCGCACGATTTCGCCCTTGTCGACCGTCTTGCCGCTGTGCAGTTCCAAACAGAATTCGCCGATACCTATCTCGTTCAAGCGCTTTTTAACGACGTTGAGCGCCGCCTGCTTTTCGGCGACGAACAACACGCGCTTACCCTTGTCGAGCGCGTTGGCTATTATGTTGGTGATGGTCTGGCTCTTGCCCGTTCCGGGAGGGCCGTGCAGAACGAAGGTCGTACCCTTTGCCGACTCGGCGACCGCGGAATACTGCGAGCTGTCGCAGGAAAGCGGCGTCAATACGTCGGTGGGGTCTGCGTCGTCCTCGTCCTCGCCGCAAAGCTTGTTATCGGTGAATTTGTTGGTATTTTCGAGCAAGCCCGCAATCAGCGGGTTCTGCTTGTACACGCCCATATTGTCCTTTACGTCCCGCCACATTGCGTAGCCCGCAAAGGTGAACTGCGCAAGGTATACGTCCTCGTACACAAGCCAGCCCTTCATATTAGCCGTCTTTGCGCGGAATACCGCAAGTATCTCCGTCGGGGTCAGCTTTTCGTCCTCGACGCCCCTTATGTCTATGTCGAACTCCTGCTTTAAAAATTCGAGGAGCGTTGTATTTACGACGAAGTTATCGCCGATTTCCAGCGTTACGCCCTGCGTCTTGGTCTTCTTTAAGTTGACGGGCAGAAGCACGACGGGCGCGTATTTGAATTCCTTGTCGTCGGGGTGGCGCCATTTCAGAAAGCCGAGCGTTAAATAAATGGTGTTTGCGCCCACCTCTTCCATCGACGACTTGCCCTTTCTTATGAGCGTCTGCACCGCCTCGTTCAGACCGCTCTCGCCCGAGTACGAGCGGATAATCTGCGAGTTTAACTCTATCGAAACAAGCTCGTTTAGCGTTTTGACCTTGCCGCTCAGTCCGAAATAGAGCGCGTCGTCTAACTTGGACTGGTTGGGCAGCAGCGAAAGCGTAGACTTGTCCTCGATTTTTTCGAGGAACACCTTTAAGTCGGTGATTAAAACGTGCACGCAGTCGCGCATGTATTTGAAATTGAGAAGATTGTTTTTAAGCGATAAATCGAGAAGGCGCCTTTCCCAGTTTCTGTTCCTCGTCGCCTTGCGCCGCAAGGAGAGGCTGTCGGCGTCGATAAGCTTTTCGGGTTTCGCGTCGTAAGAGTAGCGGTTGTTATCGAGTATTTCGTACGACGAGCCGCCGCCCACCTTTAACGGCATAGGGAAAATTCCGCCTATTCTGCAACGCTTTACGTCTATACATTCGTCGAACTTATCCTGTTGCAGAGCCGTGACAAAGTGCGTCGACGCGGTTGCGAAGCTTGCGTTTTTGTGCGCGAACAAATCGTCCACATCCACTATTGCAAGGTTATTGACGCCCGACGATACGTAGCGCTCTATTACCGACATATCGTCCTCGATGGGCGAGTTGAAACAGCTTTCGTGGAGCCATACTCCCACGCCTATTGAGGTTTTGCCCGTTACGATTACCGGGTTGAACTTCGCCGCTTCAAGGCACGAAGACATAAACACCGCCATCGCGAGCGGAGTGGCTTTGCGCGACGAAACGACGTCGGCAAGATTGCCCACGCGCACGATTTCCCCGAAGCCGTCTAAATCTTCCCTCTCGATATTGAGATTGCGCACCGCCGAGAACATAGAGGCGAACGCGTACATCAAAGCGTTTTTATCGTTGCCCGAATAGCCCGACCACTCCTTGGAATAGCCCCAGGTTTTGAGCTGCAAGCCCGCCTCGGCAAGGACCTTCTGGCAGTCGGAAAGCCGCGGACGCACGAACGCGGCGAGCATTTCGGGGTTGCCCTCCGTGCCGCCCCAGCACTCCATCGAAATCGCCTTGACGGGAGCTTCGATAGAGCACACCACCGCCTTGCCGCAAAAGACGGTGACGGTGACGACGCACGTTTCGGGCGCGTCGATTTCGGCAAGATACTTGGGATTTAAAAGCGACGGAGTCTTGACCTCCATACTGCTCTCGGCGGGAATTTCGTCGATTTTTATTTCCGCGGGAAGTATGAGCTTGTTCGCGCCCGTAACCTGAATTACAAGTTCTTCTATCGCCTCTTCGCCGTTGTTGACCACTCTGAAAGACGTGAACAGCGGTACGCGGTTATAGTAGGTTGCGTACGATACGCAGTTTAAAAGCTCGCCGTCAAGTTCGAGCACTTCGCCAAGTTGTTTTGCCTTTTTATTCGCCGCCATTTAAATTACCTTTCTTTGTGTTTTGTCGGAAAATTTTTCCAATTAACATTATACCATAAGTTAACCCGACTTTCAACAGTTCAGACAAAATTATTGACGGTTTTTCGCATAATAAAAGCGGCTTTTTGCAAAGCCGCTTTTACCGCACGAGCGCCAAATCCTTCAACGCTCGGGTGTATGCTATATATTTCTCGTTTTCGGATAAATCCGCGTCCGCCACGGCAACCGCGGTGAACTCCAGTCCCTTGCTTTCGTACACGGTTAAAAGATTGATTTTCGTCTTTGAAATCTTGCCGCTGTCCCTTACCACGTTGTAGGTTTTTTTGGTGAACGCGGGCAGGTTTTGCTCCGAACAGATGACCGCGCGCAAGCCCGCTTTTTCCGAAAGGAACGCGGATATGCCGCGGCTATTGATAATTTTTACTTCCTCTCCGCCCAAGCCTATCGCCTGCATTTCAACGTTCAGATTTTCCGAAACGTAAGATACAATCTGGTTCGTGTTGCGGTAGTTGAGCTGCAAGTTGCTTACTGGCAACGACAGACTGCCCCAGTCGGAAACGCCGCGGTACGGCGTAACGTTCTGCCTTAAATCGCCGAAAATATTGAATTTCGCGTTCGCGTTTACGCTACGCAACACCTCGTATTCGGGCAGCGATATATCCTGCGCCTCGTCTACAAAAACGAACGCGTACGACGGAGTTAAATTGTACCCCAGCTCGCTAAGTATTCGGCAGATAGCGTACGCGTCGCTCCTGACAAGACGGTTGGTCGCCTCGCCGAATTTACCCTTTGCGGGCTTGACTATTTCGCGGTAGAAGAGCCGCGCAATCTCCACCGCGTTCTCGCATTTACCCACCTTTACAAGATACTTTTCGCCGCGCACGACTTCCGCAAAATCGCAGGTTATATCGAACGCCGAAGCTATACCTTCAATCCGCTCGACCGTTTTGTCTATTTCCTTTTTGGTCTGCTCACGCTTTTCTATCCTGTCGGGGTAGGTGTACTCCACCCTGTCGCCTATGTGCTGCTTGTACCTCTTTAAATCCTCGATTTCCTTATCGACCGTTACGCGCAGTTCGCTTAAATCGTGAACGGCGGTTAAACATATCTGACGGCTGTGCGCCGAAACGAATCTTAGCGCCTTGTAAAATGACGTCAACTGCTTGAAGAAATACCAGTACCCGTCCATGCGCGCGTCCTCGCCCAGAAGACTTAAAAACTCCTTAACTTCGTTCACGCAGTTAAAAAGCTCGCGCATACGCTTGGTGTAAAACAGCCCGCCGTCCTTCTTTTCCTTAATCTCGCCGAGCACGCAGCGGCGCACCCTTTGTCCCGCGTTCTTAATACTCTCGTATTCCTTCAACTGCCCGTCGATTGCAGACAGTATCCCCGCAACGAACTCGTCGCTCTTATCGGGCAACATTCCGCGCACGCCCGAATAAATTTTGTTTAGCTTTTTGCGCACGTCCGCGACGAACGCGGGCGAATATACGTAGCTTAAATAGCCCTCGCTCACGGGCGCAAGATAGTCTATTCTGTTTTCGAGCATTATGCCCGCACCCTTCAAAAGGCGCAGATAGTAGCTTTCAAGCGTGACGGTTTTAACCCTTTCGAGTTCGAGTATCTGCGCAAGCTCGTCGATGAACGCGTTAAAGCTGTCCGACGGAGTTATGACGAGCACGGACGAGGGTTTAAGACTTTCGTTGTTGTACATTAAATAGGAAAGCCTGTGCAGAAGTATCATAGTTTTACCGCTGCCCGCAACGCCCTGCACTATCATTTCGGCTTCCTCGGGCGCGGTGATAATCTCGTACTGCTTTTCCTGAATGGTCTCTATTATGTCGCAGATTTCCTGTTTTTCCTTGCGCGAGGAGAGTATCTCCTTTAAAAACGGGTCGAAGATGACCGCGGCGTCGCGCCCCGCGATTTCCTCTTTGGTGAGGTTGTCGCCTACCGTGAGGTATTCGTTTTTGAAATCGATCACCTTGCCGCTCTTCGTGCGTATTGCGCGGCGCAAAATCAGCTTGTAATCGAACTCGTTTATTGTGAAAGACAGTTTACTCTTCTGGTAGTATCTGCGGGCGAGCGGCGCGCGCCAGTCGACGATTTCAAGTCCCTCGTCGCCCTTCTTGCCGATATAGTAGGAATTGTAGCCGTCTTTACTGTCGACCAAATCCATACGCGCAAAGTACGGCTCGTCGAAAAAGCATTTATACGAAAGCCGCTTCGTCTTTGCCGCGTTGATTTGCGCGGAAAGCTCTAAAACGCGCCTGTACTTTTCCGCGTCGTAGTCGGGCGAGGTTTGCAGTGCCTTTTTCTCTTCCTCCGCCTCGCGTATTATTCTCGTGAGCTTATTAAGATACAGAAATTTGAGCATGGAAAGCACGGCGGAAATATGCTTATCCTCACACTCTCTCTGCTTGTCCTCGTCCAAAAGGTCCAGATAAAAATTTTTATCGGCGCATTTCTTCGGATTTATTAAGTTTTTTAATTGCTCCGTATCAGCCATAAAAAACCGTCCTGATACATTAGTATAGCATTACCGCTCGGAAAAATCAACGGTTTTAAAAAAATAACGGCGGGCGCGTGAATTTCACGCGCCCGCCGTCTTATCGCATTTTATTTAATTTTCGCTCTCGAAAGTCGGTTCGTTGGCACATATGTCCGCATCAACCGCATTTTTCGCCATTTTATTCAGGTCTTTAAAACATACGATTGTAAGCGCCGCGGTAACGATAATCGCTATACCGTCGGCAATCGGAGCAGCCCACAGACAGCCCTCTATTCCCATTGCAATCGGCAGAGTGCAGACGAGCGGAACGAAGCAAACTATGTCGCGCACGAGAGATGCGATTATTGCAAGTACGGGCTTTCCCAGCGCCTGAAAGAATATCGACGACATCTTTATCGCGCACGTGAAAGTTACGAACATTAAGAATATTCTGAACAGCTTTCTGCCGAACTCCCAATACTTTTCGGGGTCGACCTGATTGGGGTCGGGGTTGCCGAAAATAGCAACTACCGCGTTCGGCGCAGCCTCGAACAATACGGTAAACAACAGACAGATAATAACCGTACTCGACAGTATGTAAAGATACAGCTTCTTTATCCTCGAAAAATTCCGCGCGCCCATATTGAAGCCTATTATCGGCTGACAGCCGAGCACTATGCCGACGATTATGTTTACAACTACGGTAAACACCTTGCTCTCGATAGCGATTAAAGCAATGGGAATATTTACGCCGTAAACCGACGTTGCGCCGTACTTTGCAAGCATAATGTTGCAGACAAGCGAAATTATTACTATCGTAACCTGCGTAATGAACGACGATATACCAAGCTTGATTGCGGGGGCTACCGCCTTGAAATCGGGAATAAAGCTCTTTAATTTAAGTCTGAACGTCTTAGTGCGGAAGAAGTATATTACGGCGATTATAAACGATACGCACTGACCGATAACCGTCGCCCAGGCCGCGCCAGCCATGCCCCATTTACAACCGTATATGAACGCGGGGTCGAGAGCGATATTCACTAGAGCGCCCGACAGCATAGAAGCCATCGACCACCCGGGAGCGCCGTCAGCGCGTACGACCGCATTCATCATATTCATAGCCATATATACGGGGAAGAACGCGAGAATTATATTGAAATACTCTATCGCATAATCGATACTGCCGGGGACGAATTCGCCATTGTCGTTAAAGCCGTCCGTAGACGCGCCGAAGGTTGTAAGCAGTTGCCTTTTAAGCGGAAAGAAAACGGCAACCAGAACAATACTTATAAACACGGTTAAAACAATGCCCGTGCCTACCGCCTTATGTGATTTTTCCGTTTCGCCCTTGCCCTGACATATGTTAAGGTACGCCGCACAGCCGTCGCCTATCCACCAGGCGAACGCTTGCGCAATTATGAATATAGGGAATACCACTCCCGTCGCCGCGTTGCCGAGTACCGACAGCTCGCTGTTGCCGACGAATATCTGGTCGACGATATTGTACAGCGCGCTTACAAGCAGCGACAATATGCACGGTATGCAGAATTTGAGCATAAGCTTTCCGAGCTTTGCTTTACCTAAAAAATCGTTTTGCGTATTTTCCATAAAACCTCCTATTCTATCGGAAAGCACATAAAAAAGGCGCAGAAACTCGTCAGAATTTCTACGCCTTAATTAGCTGTTCGACTTGATTATTATATCAATTTATTTTTATTTTGTCAACTTTTTTACTCCCACTCGATGGTTGCGGGGGGTTTGGAAGTTATGTCGTAAACGATACGGTTGATATGTTTTACCTCGTTTACGATGCGGTTGGAAGCCGCCTCCAACACCTCGTAAGGGATACGCGAGAAGTCGGCGGTCATAAAGTCGGTCGTCGATACGCCGCGCAGTGCAAGCGTGTAATCGTACGTTCTGCCGTCGCCCATAACGCCTACCGAGCGCATATTCGTAAGTACCGCAAAGTACTGGTTGATATCTCTGTCGAGGTGCGCCTTTGCAATCTCCTCACGGAAAATCGCGTCCGCGTCCTGCAAAATCGCAACCTTGTCGGGAGTTATTTCGCCGATTATTCTTATCGCAAGCCCCGGACCGGGGAACGGCTGGCGCCATACCAACTTTTCGTCAAGTCCCAAGGTTATGCCGAGCGCCCTTACCTCGTCCTTAAACAACATTCTGAGCGGCTCGATTATTTCCTTGAAATCGACGTAATCGGGAAGTCCGCCAACGTTGTGGTGGCTCTTTATAACCGCCGCGTCGCCCAAGCCCGACTCGATAACGTCGGGATATATCGTGCCCTGAACAAGGAAGTCCACCTTGCCGATCTTCTTCGCCTCGTCCTCGAATACGCGGATAAATTCCTCGCCGATTATCTTGCGCTTGCGTTCGGGGTCGGACACTCCCTTTATTCTTTCGTAAAATCTTTCGCCCGCGTTGACGCGCACAAAATTAACTCCGCTGTCCGCGAAAGCCGCCTCTACCTCGTCGCCCTCGTTCTTACGCATAAAGCCGTGGTCGACGAATATGCAGGTGAGCTGACTGCCGATAGCGTTTGCAAGCAGTTTGCACGCAACCGAGCTGTCTACGCCGCCCGACAGAGCAAGCAGCGCTTTGCCGCTTCCGACTTTCGCGCGTATATCGCGGATAGCCGTCTGAGCGTACTCCTCCATCGTCCAGTCGCCCTTGCAGCAGCAAACGTTGTAGAGGAAATTGCCGAGCATATCAAAGCCTTGTTCGGTGTGGTTTACCTCGGGGTGGAACTGCGTGCCGTAGAACTTCTTTTCCGCGTTTTCTATAGCTCCGTAGGGGCACTTGTCGCTGTGACCGACAGCACGGAAGCCCTCGGGAAGGGTTGCAATGTGGTCGTTGTGGCTCATCCAAACCACCGACTTTTCCTTTAAACCCTTGAAAAGCAACGAATTATTATCGAAGTAACAGTCGGTTCTGCCGAACTCGGCAACCGCCGTTTCGTTGGCAGGTTCTATCTTGCCGTTCAGCCCGTATACCATAAACTGCGCGCCGTAGCAAATGCCCAAAATAGGCACGCCTAACTCGAAGATTTCCTTATCCATTTTAGGGGAATCGTCGAGATAAACCGAATTCGGTCCGCCCGTGAAAATTATACCTTTAAGGTTCATTGCGCGGATTTCGTCAATCGGCGTTTTATACGATTTGACTTCGCAGTAAATCTTGTGCTCGCGCACTCTGCGCGCAATCAGCTGGTTGTACTGTCCGCCGAAATCAATTACCAAAACTCTTTCGTGTTGCATTTTTAACCTCTTTTAAATTCTTTTCTCAATTCGCTTGCTTTATTGATTTGACTTTCGTCAAGGTTTTCCATTATAAGCTTTCCCGCTTCGCGGCATTCATCGACTTCAAGTCTGCAATAACGGTTATTAAGCAAAAATTCGATATGTCCGTATTTAAAATTTTTATAGATTACTTTGTTACCTTTAACCGACTTACAACCTTCACGCGAAATTCTGAAATCCCGTATTTCACCGAAGTCGGCTTTCTGCCATTCGTAGACGAACAGTTTTCCGTACGGTATAAACTCGAAGTATCCGTCGTAAACTTTTAAAACGGTTTTACGCGAATAAATTGTTTGGTTTAGCCCTACGAGAAATATCCCCGTACCGCCCGCAAGGAATATACCGCCGCCGACTACGGCTACGGCAATTTGCCCCGAGTTTACCGATAAACAAACAGCCAAAACCGACAGCGCAACGAACACAATACCGATTAGCAGGAATGCTAAATTAAATCTGAATTTCCCCTTAAATTCTTTCATATAAAATTTTCAGGCGCAAGCACACGGCTTACGCCTTAAAAGTTTTTAGCCTTTGGGTGAATAGTTGGGAGCTTCCTTCGTTATCGAAATATCGTGAGGATGGCTCTCCGCAAGCGAAGCCGCCGTCATCTTGACGAACTTGCCGTTCTTTCTCAGATCGTCGATAGTCGCGTTGCCCGTGTAGCCCATACCTGCGCGCAAGCCGCCCATAAGCTGGAAGATGATGTCCGCCAAAGCGCCCCTGTAAGGAACTCTGCCTTCGACGCCCTCGGGTACGAACTTGATTGCGTTCGACTGGAAATATCTGTCCTTGCCGCCCTTCGCCATTGCAGGAAGCGAACCCATACCGCGGTATGTTTTGAAGCTTCTGCCCTGATAAATTTCAAGCTCGCCGGGAGCTTCGGTAGTGCCCGCGAAAAGCGAACCGAGCATAACGGCACTGCCGCCCGCCGCGATTGCCTTTACGATATCGCCCGAATACTTGATACCGCCGTCGGCGATTATACGCTTACCCATCTTGTCAGCCTCTTCCGCGCAGTCGATTATTGCGGTGAGCTGAGGCATACCTATGCCCGCAACGATACGCGTCGTGCAAATCGAGCCGGGACCTATGCCGACTTTAACGACGTCCGCGCCCGCCGCGAACAAGTCGTGAGCCGCTTCCGCCGTCGCAACGTTGCCCGCAACGAGGGGTAAATCGGGATATGCCTCCTTTGCTTTTGCAACGTGGTTGATAATATTTTTAGAGTGACCGTGCGCCGAGTCCAAAACGATTATATCGACGTGCGCTTTAACGAGCGCCTCGATTCTGTCGAGCATATCGGCGGTCGCGCCTATAGCCGCGCCGACCAAAAGTCTGCCCTTCTTATCCGTTGCGCGGTTGGGATACTGAATTGCCTTTTCGATATCCTTAATGGTAATAAGCCCTTTAAGCATACCGTTCTTATCCACTATGGGAAGCTTTTCGATACGGTGCTTGCCCAAAATTTTCTGAGCCTCCGCAAGCGAAGTGCCCTCGGGCGCGGTTACGAGATTTTCCTTGGTCATAATCG